>JBARDK010000024.1:0-12619 GCA_049795075.1 Nitrosotalea sp.
GGATTTCTAAAACATTGTGAGGTAAGCCTGGATAGAACCCCTCCTTTGTTGAGATAAATGCGTGGGTATCTACAATCACAGCCTCATCGGTTATAGAAGCTATTTTTTTTGCAGCCATGGATTGGAGATCTTTTTGTTCTCGTACCGTAAGTTTGCGAAGATCGTCTCTGCTTTGAATTCCTTTGGTCTTTTTTGCTTCGTCAAACATCACAGTACCAAATATAAAGACGCTGACACTGATCTTTTTCTCTTTTAAGATATCAACAACCTTGGAAACGATAGTAGTTTTTCCAACTCCAGGAATTCCAACGATTATTACTCTTTTACTTTCTACCAAGCAACGCACCCAGGGCAGGCATTACCTCTTCTACTCTTTCTCTTACTAGTAGATTGTAATAGTTAATCAAGATGTCAACTGTAAGTAACATTCCTGTCCCTGAGCCAAAAGTTCCCAATACATTTGAAATACCAGCTAACAGCCCAAGAATAATAGAACCCAAGATTGTGACAGATGGGATGTATTTCTGTAGCAAGTCCTCTACAGGTTGGTTAGAACGTCTAAAACCTGGTATTTGCACATCTGCGTCTAACAAGTTCTTTGCAGCACTTTTAGCAGACAATCCTCCAAGTTCAATCCAAAGTCTACCAAAGAGAACAACTATGCCCACCATGAATAAGATGTACAGAACAGCTCTCGTAGGATCCAGTGCGACAGTATCAAGACCAAGAGGAGCTGTTACATAGTAAAGTATACCTCCCGTCGGAGTAGATGGAGAGGTTGGATCGAACATCCCTAAGAAATTCAAAACAGGATTTGCGTTTCTTGGGTTAAAGTTAGCCCAGAGTATTTGACCAATAAATACAGCGTTGGCAGTGAGCGCAGATGCCAAGATGACAGGAATGTTTGAAACATACATCAACTTGATTGGATATACAGCGGAGAATCCTCGGTATTTGGTGGATACAATAGGAATTTCCACCTTGATTCCTTGTGTATATACAAGAATTAGTAATACTCCGGCCGTAATGAAGAGACTAAAAATGCTAGGCAGTTGGTTTACTCGGAATATCAGGTTACTAAAGTTACTGTGTATAACTGCATAAATGATATTTGCAAATACTCCAACTGGTCCTCCGTCACCTGCAGGAACTGGACTTATGAGTGACCAAACTATCTGTTGAGCTACACCTGCAGCAATAAATAAGCTAATTCCACTTCCTATTCCCCATCCTTTCTGAACCAATTCATCCAATAGCATGATTATTACTGATGCGCCGATGAGTTGTCCAATTAAAATAAAGGCAACCTCATGGTTAGGAAGCCTTGGCCCATATACAGCCATTCCATATAATGAAGACTCTGCAACGATTACAATATACGTTACAATTTTTGTTGCTGTTTGATAGAGCTCTCTATCCTCTGGCTTTTTGAAATCCAAATGAAATATTTCAGAACCCTTTAAGAGCTGCATCAAAAGTCCCGCTGTTACTATAGGCCCAATTCCCAGTTCTACCAAGGTTCCTTGTTGGGATGCAAAAATTACTCTTGCAAAGGCAAGAAAGTCAAATGCAGGGGTTGATGCTCCGTACAGTGGAGTCTGCCCCATAATCATGTAAATGAATAGAGCTATTCCACACCATATCAAACGGATGTGTAAAGGAATCTTTTTCTTGGGTTTTGGTACCTGTGGAATGTAAACCTCTGCTTTTGAAATTATTGTTCTAAGAAAACCTTTTGGTGCCTCTTCTTCACTCATGTTACAGCAAGCACCTCGCCACCAGATTTTTTGATTTTTTCTTCTGCAGTAGCAGAGAATCGTTCTACTTTTATGACATAAGCGTTCTTTGTTTGTCCTCCTCCTAACAACTTGTCATAGCCAAGCTCTGAGAGATCTATTACCTTCCTTCCGCCTTCTTGTTTTCCATGTTTTGCATAGATATCATCTAGATCTCTTACACTTGCCCATTTCCTTACTAGGTTTGGATGTGGCGGGTGAGTAGAATCATGACCAAAATGTTTTGGATCTGTTAAAAGCATCCTGATAAAGTGATGTTTGTGCATACCAGATTGTCCAAGTCCTCCTTTGTGACCGCTGGCCCTGTGTTGTCCTATCTGTCCCCATCCATGATTTCGTCCTCCTCGGAATTTTCTTGTCTTTCGTAATCTTGTTGCCATCTTAAATCATCATCTTTACTTGTGTAAGAAGTCCCTTATGATTTCCCAATATTCCTCCTTCGCCATACATCTTCTTGGTGCTTCTCTTGAATCCATGTCTTGGAGGAGACAGAGCAAACCATGGTTTAAGCGGTTTTAACTTTGATAATGCAACAGTGCCGTCTGCCAACGATTTTGCCAGCTCGTCGGTGTTTTTGAATCCAAGTTTTTCAATATCCTCAGAGGTGAGTTTTCTGTAGCCCTCTTTTCTGGATCTTTTTTCTAAAAGTTCCTTTGCAGTTGAAATATCTATTTCCTGCCAAGACACATAGTGCTTAATCTTGTCCAACATTCCCTTGGTATTATCTCGTTCTGGGAGTATTGTGGCTCTAAATCTCTTGTCTAAGTTAAGTAGATCTAGAGTAGTGTTTGCCCAGTGTGGAACATTAATTGTTCCTTTCATTCTGATTACTAAGAAAGCTTTTCCCATCTATACTCAACCTTGACTAAATGTTTGTCTCAAGCAATTCAAAACTGCTCGTGATGTAGAGGTCATGGTATTTGTGGATCCTTTGCTTTTTGTCCACGCATCTTTCAGGCCTGCAAGTTTTAACAGATTTCTAATATTACCACCTGCTACCAACCCAAGGCCTCTAGGTCCTGGAATAATTTCAACTGTTACACTTCCACCTCTGCCTCTTACCTTGAAAGGTACAGAATGTTTCTGATCACATCTACACTCCCAACTTCCACAGCCCAGTTTCACCGGACTTACGTTAAGATAAGCTTGACTGGTGGCTTTTTCAATAGCAATTCTCATTTGTTTTGATTTTCCTTGTCCTATACCAAGCCATCCGTTTTCATCACCTGCCGCCACTAGTGCCTTGAATCTTGTATATTCTCCGTTAGTAGTCTGTTTTTGTACTATGCCTACATCTATGACATCTGTTTTGATACCGGGTAGTAATTTCTTGATAATTCCTGACTCTTGAATTCTATAACCATTTTCATAGATTTCTTTCATGGAAGTAATCTTGTTAGTAGCAACTAGCTTTCCCAATGTAGTTCTTGGTACCCATTCCACTTCGGGTTCTCTAGATCTTTGTCTTGTATCTGATCTGCTCATTTGGTCTTTACCTCATTATCTATTGCTAACTTTATCTTGTCAATCTCATTTGCAACTTTGAGATATTTTCCAGTAATCCTATCTGCAGAAGGAAAAGTTTCTTCATCTGCAGGTACCTCAAGTCCAGCATCTATTATTCCTTTCAATGCTGCCGATATTCTCTGAGTGTATCGTCTAGTACCAACATAAAGAACCGCACTGCTGACACCGTGAGCCAGCGCTTTTTTACCTGCAAGATAACCTGTCAAATATGCTGCAGGTATACTTTTTCTTGAACCCTTCCAGCCTTTTTTCAAAAGGGACCTTGAATGAGCTGATGACAGAACTTTATCTCCTAATAGTTCTGGCTTGTGAATCTGTACAAGCGTATTCTCATTAGATATCTGAACTGTGATAAAGTCTCTCCTACCCATGAGAAGATTTCTTCTTCTTCCATAGTTGGTTTTCTCTTCACGAGACCTACGTAATATTTGTGAATATCTCATCTATACTACCTATTTACAAAAAATTTTGGTGAAGCTCTTATAAACGTTAGACTCGCAATAGGGCTACCATAAGCGCCTTTTGAGCATGAAGTCTATTTTCAGCTTCGTCCCATATTACTGATTGGTGTCCATCGATCACTTCACTTGTAACTTCCTGACCTCGTTTAGCAGGCAAACAATGCATGAAAATTGCAGATGGGCTGGCTTTTTTCATCAAAGCTGAATTTACTTGGAAATGCGGAAGAAAATCATTTGTCCTATCGGTAGTTTGGTGATGTATCGAAACAAAGGTGTCTGTTACTACAACATCTGCGCCCCGTACAACAGTCTCTGGATGGTTTGATAATTTCACATCAATTAGTTTGCTAGATTCTTTTACGACATTCGGATTAGGTTCGTATCCTTTTGGAGTTGCTATACTAATCTCAATGCCAGTCTTTGCACAACCATATATCATTGAATTACATACGTTATTGCCATCACCTATCCATGCCAATTTAAGGCCAGCCAGTTTTTTCTTCTTTTCTTTGATTGTCATAAGATCTGCAAGTGTTTGACATGGATGAAAAGAATCAGAAAGTCCGTTCATTACAGGAACAGAAGAATTCTTTGCAAGTAGTTCTATTTCATCATGAGAATAAACTCTAGCCATTATCAAATCTACATATCTCGAAAGCGTTTTTGATGTATCTTCTATGGTTTCTCCCCTTTTTAGTTGCAATTCATCTGCAGAAAGATTTAATGCGTGTCCTCCTAGTTGAAACATTCCAGTTTCAAAGCTTACTCGTGTCCTTGTAGACGGTTTTTGAAAGATCATTGCAAGTGTTTTATTTTTAAGAAGAGGTTTAGAAATTCCCTTCTTCAAATCCTTCTTCATCTTTATTGCATTATCAATGATTTCAACAAGTTCAGCTTTGCCAAGTTCATTTAATGTTAACAGATCTTTTGTTTTTAATTTCATTTCCTCATCCATCCAAACATGGAACGTTTCTTCTTTGACTTGTCATCTTTCGATATTTCAGCATCATCTTTTTCACTGGTTTTCTCTTCAATAGCATCTTTATCTTTTGTGGATTTTGGCCTACCATCAGAAATCCATTTTCGTATTTTAGAGGCAAGTTTTCTTGCTTCGTCATCACTTTCAGGTGGAGGAACATCAAATAGTGCAGAATATTTTTCAATATCTTTTGTAGATACCCCCGTAAAAGGATCTTCGTCTTCACCTGAAGTCTTCTCTGTTGGTTTCATCTCAACCTCTTTCTTTATTTCTTGTTTGATTTGTGATTCAGATGCTATTTCTTTTTCAACGCTGACTTGGATTTTTTCCATAGATGATTCGGATTTGGCTTGCACGATTTCTGGTTTTATCTCTTTAATCTCAACTTTGGGTTCTTGTTGTTTGTCTACCACATTTACCTTTTCTTCAACAATAATTTCTTTTTGCTCTGTTTGTTGTTGAGATTTTTCTTTCTGGGGGGTCTGCACCATAGACAACGATTCTGGGGGGCCAAATAAGGATTCCAAAAATGAGTCCTTGTTAAATGGCTTCAAGTCTTTGTATTCTTGACCCACCCCCAAGTAAAGAATTGGACTTGATGTTACTTTGACTATAGATATAGCAGCACCTCCACGTGCGTCTGCATCGCTTTTGGTAAGAATCGCGCCGTCGAATTTGGTGTAATTATGAAATTCCCTTGCTTGACTAACTGTATCATTTCCTGCCAATGAATCACCAACGAATAATTTCAGATCAGGATTTACTACTTTGTTGATTTTCGATATTTGATCCATAAGGTTCTTGCTTGTCTGCATCCTTCCTGCCGTATCGATTAATACACAATCTACCTTGTGAGATTTGGCATATAGTACAGCATCACGTGAAACTGCCGCAGGATCAGAACCATAATTCTGTGCAATGACCTTTATGTTTAATCGCTTACCATGTTCGCTTATCTGTTCAATTGCTCCCGCTCTGTATGTATCTGCTGCTGCAATTACAGATGACAATTTATTTTCGCGTAAAAGATTGGCAAATTTTGCTATAGTAGTCGTTTTTCCTGTTCCGTTAATTCCCATGAATGAAATAATGTATGGTTCTCCCTTTTCCTTCTTCGTTTGTATGTTAGATAAGATATCAATTTTTCCTGCGGCATCGAACATGTTTGAAATACTTTGCCTTAGGTTTTGTTTCACAAATTCTACTATTGTATCTTTTTGTACTGTAGTACCAATTAGCTGTTTTTTCAAATCAGATTTTAGTGAATCTATTACTTCTGTTGCTACATCAGACTCTAGCAAAGCTATCTCAAGTTCAAACAGAACTCCATCGACATCTTTTTCCTTTAGCTCTTTTTCGCCAAAGCTTTTGACTGCTGAAGAAAACGCGTTTCGTAGTTTATCAAACATAATAGATTTCCTTACTGCGTAGAACTGCGACTTGATTGTATAAGTTTGTTCATTTCCTGTTGACCTTGTTCAAGTCTAAAGGATACTTCTTGTCTCTGAGCTGCCAATTGTTGAAGCACGATTTCCAATTCTTTAATTCTAGATTCCATATAGTTAATTGCTGAATCCTTGTCTTGTTCAATTGAGGCTCCAGCTCCTATATTGACAATTATTTTTTGGTTCGGCTCTATTGTCGCTTTTACAAAAGCCCCCATACCTACAGGTACAAGGGCTTCATGGGATGTATCTGCACCCATTGTTTTCATCGATTCTATAGCGCTTGTTGCTTCTTGTAAAAGTCTCATTACAGACTCTTCTTTCTGCATCAAATCCGCCAAGTATCCTTCAAGCGCTTGTAGTTGTTGCAACATAGCTTGGGCTTGCTCTTCACTCATTTGCAAAAAATTCTCTTATCCGCCTATAAATGCATTCTGAAAAATACTTCTGTGCAACTAATGAGGTTTGTGTATGAATAATTCTCCTTGTGCAATTTCGGGGTTTGTTTACGTATCTTTAATTTGTTGAGGCTGACATTTTTCTTGATTTTTGGTGTATCAATTCCATAACAAATCCTATGATCATGACTATTATCAAACCCGTATAGTCTTGAATGAAAGGAATAGGTAATTGTGCAGATTTAGGTATCAAATCTACCACAAATGAGATAACAACCAGAATTAATGCTAGATGATTGATTAGTAGACTATACCACATTAACTCCTTGTGTTCAGATTTCATACTGTAAGATATTAACAGAATTATTGAAACCCAACAAAAAATAAAGGCGTAGATAATCCCTGTCTCATTTTGTAAAATAAACTGTTTCACGTCTTGATTTATTTGTAAATTATTATCTGCTAAAGAAGCACCTACAATAAGATCAAGAAAGAATAAAAACATGAAAACAAAAAAAGGTAAAACTGAAATATCATAGATCCGTGATTTTTTTCTATTCTTATCATAATTTACAGCATAAACAATCACAATGATGTTTATTGTGAAAAGCAGAACAATAAAAAAACGCAATTCATCAAACGATAAAGCCATTAACTTTCATGAAGGCGATAATTAATTATGTATTTGCCTTTTAGCCGCTAATTTGATTAAATCTTCTATCTTGTTTCCTTGCAAGTCTAGTTTAATTCCTGCTTGTTCTGCTGGTGTCTTTTTGATACTACCATGTTCTCTAATGAAATTGTAATGAATCCTATATGCATCAATTAGTTTCTGTGCAGATTCTTTAGTTTCCATACCTCTCATTACAACCTGACAAAGATTGAAAAATAATACAATAGAAACAAAAAGGAGAAGAATTATGCTTTTGCCTTTGATAGTCTGTTATCTACTTCATCCCAATTTACGACGTTCCACCATGCACCAACGTAATCGGCTCTGCGATTTTGGTATTTTAGATAGTATGCATGTTCCCAAACATCCAATCCCAATAATGGGATCAAACCCTTGGTTCTAGGACTAGTCTGATTTGGCATTGTAGTGAATTCAACTTTCTTACTTTGTGTGTTGTATGCTAACCAGCCCCAACCGCTTCCTTGAATAGCGATTGTGTCTTTGGTGAATTTCTCTTTGAAGATATCAAAGCTACCAAATGCTGTGTTAATTGCGTCATCCAAGATTCCACCTGGTTTTCCGCCACCATTTGATTTCATATGATTCCAGAACAATGAGTGATTGTCATATCCTCCTCCATGAAAATTCACGGCGCCCCTTGTGTTTTCTGGAACTTTGTCCAAGCTTGCAAGTAATTTGGATAACTCCATGCTTTGCAGTTCAGAACTTAGAGTCTCCAAAGCTTTGTTCAAGCCGTCAGTATATGCCTGATGATGTTTCGAATGATGGATTTCCATTGTTTTAGCATCAATGTGTGGCTCTAATGCATCGTACGCGTATGGTAACTTTGGAAGTTCGTATTTTGCCATGATATCCCCACCTAGTTCTTGCCATTTATGGCTTTGGTTGCAAATGCATTTTATCTAGTCAAATTTCAGATAATTTGTGATTAACCGATTACTGATTTTTTCACTTTTTTTCATTTTCTGCATATTTCTATTTTTATCAGAATCAAACGAACAGGAAATTTCAAACAATTTACAAAAAAGCATAGAGCTTGTCGGTGTCAAAGCGGCTAGGTTAGATGGTCTTGAAGGCCAAGGAGTCAAGGTTGGAATCATAGATACCGGAATAGACTATAATCATCCTGATCTTTTAGGTTACGGTCCATCGGGAAAGGTGATTGGAGGATATGATTATGTTAACCCAAGCGAGAAACCTCTAGATACTAACGGTCATGGAACAGAGGTAGCAGGAATTATTGCAGCCGACGGTAATTTTACCGGAATTGTGCCCAAGGCAAAATTATTTTCATACAAGGTTTCATCAACTGGCGAAGCAGTGTCATCAGATTACATAGTTGAAGCTATTCAACAGGCAATGCAAGATGGAGTCAATGTCATAAACATCAGTTTAGGAATCAACAGAACAAATGACCAAATCGATAACGCAATTGATGAGGCCGTAAAGAAAGGAATTGTCATAGTGGTAGCTGCAGGGAATAACGGTCCACAAGAAGATACCATTGGTAGTCCTGGTAAAGATATCAACGCAATTACAGTTGGCGCATCATATAACAACTTGACATCTAGCCTAGTAGCAACTTTTGAGGTCGGTAAAATACAATATCAAGTTCTTCCAATGGTAGGAGTCCAAGACTTGTCAAGCCCCATCGAAGGCAAGATAGTTTATGGTGGATATGGAAGACTCCAAGATCTTCAAAATCTAGATGTCAAAGGAGCCATACTTCTTGAAGAAAGAGGAAGCGACGTGAAAGGACAAAAAGTCTATTTTTCTGAAAAGGAGAAAAATGCCGCAAACTTGGGTGCAAAAGCATTGGTTGTGTTTAACAATGAGACTGGAATATTTTTCGGTGAGCTTATAGGACCAAATAAAACTGCCGGGTATACGCCAAGAATACCCGTAATCTCACTGTCACAGGAGGATGGAATTGCACTCAAGTCCATGCTGACTTCTAATACAACAGGAAGTTTGAATATGTTTTATCATCCAGATTTCATTGCTCCTTTTAGCTCTCAAGGGCCAGTATCACCTTTCTACATCAAGCCAGATCTTGTTGCACCTGGTGTCTTTGTGAATTCTACAACTCTTGGAGGAAAGTACAATCTAACAAGCGGTACAAGCTTTGCTGCCCCTCATGTTGCTGGGGCCGCTGCAATTATCTTACAGAAATATCCGGGATTATCTCCTTCAGATGTTGCGTCACTACTTGTTACGACAACAGATCCAGTTACTGATGCATATGGTAAGCTTTTTCCTATTTCTGTCGTTGGAAGTGGAAGACTGAATATCACTAGAGCGCTAGAATCAAATTTAATAATATCACCACACAGTCTAGTTTTCAATCTATCTTTTGACAATCAATCTCAGACAAAAATGCTACATCTGAGAACCCTTGATGGTTCCATCATGCCTCAGCTGGATGCAAATTTCTCTTCCAATGAAACTAGTTTAGGTTTGAACTATTCTCAATCTAATGATACTTTGAATGTCAAAATTTCTGATACCGTTAAAAGTGAAGGAGATTACGATGGATTTCTCAATCTAAAAGATGTCAAGATAGGTTACCGCATTCCTGTTGTGATTCATATGACAAAGGGAACGCTCCTAGTAGACCAAAGTAATGGAACTCTCCACTTTTCAATCGATTATCCTGATCAATGGTCTTATGCAAAAATTTCCTTGATAAAGGCCGGTACAGATGAAATTACCAGCACTTCGGTCACACCGCAAGAGACAGGATCTCTTCCTGTTTATGAAAAAGGTCAATACTGGATCTTGGCTCAGATAAAGAGTTCAAATGAAACAGATGAGGCATATCAAACCATACTTGTCAATGAAGTTGCACAAAAGAACATCTTTGACCTTCAGGATACCATAGGAATTCCTGCAAAACAAGTGGCAATAATTTCAGGAATTATAATGATAGTTGTTACAATAGGTTTGGTCTCTAGACGTAGATAAAATTAGATTCTAGGTCCTGCGTCCACTATTTCCTTTGAAACGTTCCCAAATTTTCTAAAGTTTTCTACAAACATTTGAGCAAGTTTCTTTGCAGAGATATCATATGCATTCTTCTCAGACCAAGTGTTACGAGGATTCAGTACCTCTGACGGTACACCAGGACATTCGGCAGGTATGTCTAGGTTGAATATATCATCATGTCTGTACTTTACAGCATCAAGTTCACCTGTCAACGCTGCAGTAACCATTCTTCTTGTATGGTTGATGTTCATTCTCTTTCCTATACCATATGGACCGCCCGACCATCCTGTGTTGACAAGATATACGACAGTCTTGTGTTTAGTGATCTTCTCCCCGAGAAGCTTTGCGTAAACAGATGCATGCCGTGACATGAATGGTGCACCAAAACATTCTGAAAATGTGGCTTTGGGTTCTGTAATTCCTCTCTCGGTGCCAGCAAGTTTACTTGTATAACCTGACATAAAATGATACATTGCTCCTTCTTTTGTCAATCTTGCAATTGGAGACATCACTCCAAATGCGTCAGCTGTAAGGAAGATGATGACTTTTGGATTCCCACCTAAGCTTGGGATTATCGCACCTGGGATATAGTCAAGAGGATACGCGGCTCGTGTATTTTCTGTCAAGCTGCCATCATTGAAGTTTGGCATCATTGTTTTCTTGTCGATTACTACATTTTCCAATACAGTTCCAGATCTTATTGCATCCCAGATTTGTGGCTCAGCTTCCCTATTGAGATTAATGCACTTGGCATAACAACCACCTTCAAAATTGAAGACACCCTTATCAGACCAACCATGTTCGTCATCTCCTATTAACATCCTATTGGAATCAGCAGAAAGGGTTGTCTTTCCAGTACCAGAAAGTCCAAAGAACAAGGCAGTGTCACCATTCTTTCCTATGTTAGCAGAACAGTGCATTGGAAAGACTCCTTTTTGTGGAAGAGAATAATTCATCACAGAGAACATTGCTTTCTTTATCTCTCCTGCATACGAAGTACCTCCAATGAGTACGATTTTTTTTGTATAGTTGAGTATGATGAAGACATCTGTCCTAGTACCGTCAACTTCAGGAATAGATTTGAAGTCATTTATTGAGAGAAGGACATATTCGGGTTTATGAGATTCAAGTTCTACTGCTGACGGCCTTATGAATAACTGCCTTACAAACAAGTTTTGCCAAGCATGATCGGTAACAATTCTAATTGGCAATCGGTGTTCTGGATCTGCCCCTACAAATCCATCAAAAACAAATATCTCCCCGTCTTCTAGATGTTTTTTCATCTTCTCTAAGAGTTTGTCAAATTTATCTTCTGGGAATGGGTGGTTTATCTTTCCCCAGTCTACCGTATTGTGAGTTTGTTCGTCATCGACAATAAATCTGTCATCGGGAGATCGTCCTGTATATTTGCCGGTTTTAACAGATATTGCACTATTTGCAGTCAAAAGTCCTTCATTTTTTTCCTCTATAAGATCTACCAGATTCTTGACTTGTAAGTTTCTGTGTATCTTTCCTGGTTTGATACCAATTTGTTCCAACTGAGATACTAGTAGACGAGTAATGGCCGGCTCCAAATCCTCAATCATTGGATAAACCGGTTCGTTGGAAATTCCTTATTATCTCTTCGGATCACGTATGTCTCCATCAAGAAACGTATTTATTGTAAAATTTAGGCAGAGACCGTTACATGCCGATCAATAAAGAAGCTTTAGAACTTAGGAAAAAAGTAACACAGAACAAGCCTAGCTTTGTCAGACAGGAAAGTTGGAGATACGCCTGACTTGCTGTTTCATGGAGAAAGCCAAAGGGAATGGATAATCATCAACGAAAACAAAAGAAAGGCTGGCCATCCCTTGTAAAGATAGGTTATGGTGGACCTAGGATCGCAAGAGGACTTCATCCATCTGGTTATACTGATAATTTAGTTCACAACTTGAAAGATTTAGAAAAACTTAATCCTAAAACTGACGGTGTCAGGTTTGCCCATGGCGTAGGACGGAAGAAGAGACTTGAGATCATCGTCAAGGCAAAAGAGATGAACTTCAAGGTTTTCAACGCGAGAGTGTCAACAAGTGGTAGTAAATCTTAGAACAAAGAGACAGCTAGTCTCCAGAATTCTTGGAGTGGGTGTTGATAGAGTAAAGTTTGATCCAACTTATCTGGATGATGTTGCTGATGCTATCACCCGCGATAATATACGAAGTTTGATAACTGCAAATGTGATAGAGATAAGACCAATCAAGGGTACTTCTAAAGGAAGGGCTCACTTTAAAAAAGCTCAACGAAAGAAGCGTGGCACCAAACATGGATCAAGAAAAGGTAGCAAAGGGGCAA
>JBARDK010000025.1:0-5637 GCA_049795075.1 Nitrosotalea sp.
ATCAAAAAGTGTGTCAGATAGTCACGGGTAGTGGCGGCTGGCCTCTTAGTGTATTTCTTACGCCAGACCAGAGACCATTTTATGTTGGAACATATTTTCCACCGCTTGACAACTATGGCAGGCCTGGCTTTGGAAGCATCACAAGACAGCTTGCACAAGCTTGGAAGGAAAAACCACATGACGTCGAAGCTGCGTCAGAAAACTTTGTCAATTCGTTGCAAAAAACCGAGTCTATATCCACGCCTTCAAAATTAGACAAATCTATACTTGATGAAGCTGCTGTAAACTTGCTTTCACTTGGAGATCCAACCAATGGAGGATTTGGCAGTGCTCCAAAATTTCCAAACGCTGCAAACCTGTCATTTATGTTACGATACTCTAAACTCTCCGGAATCTCAAAGTTCCAGGAATTCACACTGAAAACTCTGACAAAAATGGCAAATGGAGGAATATATGATCAAATCAGAGGAGGGTTTCACAGATATTCCACAGACTCTCGGTGGCTTGTACCGCATTTTGAAAAGATGTTGTATGATAATGCGTTGCTGCCAGTTGTATATGCTGAGGCGTATCAGGTAACCAAAGATAAAAGGTATCTTGATGTGATAAATCGCACATTGGGGTATGTTTTGAAGGAAATGACCTCACCTGATGGAGGATTCTACTCTGCACAGGATGCAGACTCGGAAGGCGAAGAAGGCAAATATTATGTTTGGAAAAAAAATGAGATTCACGAAATACTTGGAAGTAACTCTGATCTATTTTGTCTATATTATGATGTTGTAGATGGCGGAAACTTTGAGGGCCATAACATATTGCATAACAACATAAACTTGTCTTCTGTCGCATTTCAATTTGGCAAGACTGAATCTGAAGCCTGCGATATCATAGAAAGAAGCAAGGTAAAGCTTTTGGAATCAAGAAGCAAACGCGTGTTGCCTGGTAGAGACGAAAAAATTCTCACAAGTTGGAATGGACTTATGATAACAGGATTTCTACGGGGATACAGAGTTACAAGAGACGCTGATTTCTTAAAGGCTGCAGAAAACTGTATCAAGTTTATCGAAGAAAAAATGGTAAAAAATGGAGAATTGTTACACACCTACAAAGATGGACAAGCAAAACTTAGAGCATATCTTGACGATTATGCATACTTTGTAAATGCATTACTTGATTATTTTGAAACCAAACCTACCAAGAAATACTTGGATCTTGCAACACACTATGCAGATTATTTACTGGAACACTTTTGGGATGAAAATGAAAAGAATTTCTTTTTCACTGCAGACAATCATGAAAAGCTAATCATACGTACAAAGAATATCTACGATCTGTCCCTTCCCTCTGGGAATTCTGTTGTGGCTGGAGCATTATTGAGGCTATATCATATCACCCATGATAAGAGGTATTTTGATGCCTCACTTAAGATAATGGAGTCACTTTCTACAATGGCTGCAGAAAACCCATTTGGTTTTGGTCAACTTTTGAATGTCATTTACATGTATCTCCAAAAACCAACTGAGATAACTATGATAAACTATGCCAACCAAGAACTATGCACTTATCTTGAAAAGAAATTTCTCCCAGAATCAATACTTGTCGGCATAGATACAAAAGAAAATCTCAAGGAACTGCAGTCATTGCAGTTTTTTGCAGGGAAAGAATTTGTCAAAGATAAAACCAAAGTCTACGTCTGCAAGGATTTTACATGTTCATTACCACTAGAAACAATAGAGGAAGTTGAGAAGCTTCTCTAAATCTTTTTAATGTTGATTTCTAATCTTTGTCCGACTTGAGGGCTACCCATTTTCTCATATCGGCGCTTTGGCATGGCTATTGTTATGGTAGTCTGGGCATAGCTCTTGATTGCAATAGTGGGCTGGGATTGAAGTATTGCCTCTAGAAATGGAAGAATCTGGTCTTTTAATTCAGGGTCTAATTTTTTATTGATGGCATCTAGCATTAATTGCTTTTGTGAAATCGGCTCTGTTTGCACATCTTCTACAAGTGTAAGCTGTACTGTCTGTCCATTGTCGACTAGTTGTTGGATCTGGTATTGTATTATCTCAGACATGAATTATGGTTCAAAGTGTCAGAATTTATCTGTATGTGATAGTCGCGTCATTTGAAATGTAACTTGTACATAATTACTTTGCAGTGTGTTGTATATGGATTAAGAGACGTCTCAAGATTTAACTTTGTAAAAGAACAAACCGTGAATTTTTCGTTATGTTGAATTTATCTGCAAAGCCACCAGTCACTTCTAAAACATATTTTGCATTTTGCGTTTGGCCATTGTAAATTGTACACGTAGAATTGTCATTGCAGGGGGGCAGGTTTTTTTCAATGTCAACCACGTTGCCATTGCTGTCAAACCAAATCATATCTAGTGGAAACTGCATGTCTATCATCCACATTGAAACTACCTGCGATTGTGGGAATATGAAGATCATTCCCTGGTTGTATGGGAGTTGTTGCTGGAATTGTAGCCCTTCTGTCATCCTGTCTGGCGTATCTGCAATTTGGACATCAAGTGTCATATTATCTATTTTGATCTTGCCTTTTAGGAAATTGTCCGTTAGCAGGTTAGAGTCCTGTTCTGTGGTCTGGGTTCCGGCAGATTTGAGATTGATCTCACCACTGTTAACCAAATACTGTACATCTGAGAGAAATTCGTAATCCGAAACGCTTCCATTTACCCACCAACTAGCAACATTTTTTATCCATGAGGGAATGGGTTTTTGCAGCTCGACATTATATCCATGAGGAAGTAACGCAATGCCATTTGCGTCAAGGTATCGTATACCTAAAACAAATTGTGAATCCGTAATCTTTCCTTGTGCCCACAAACTTGTATTGTTTTTAATCCAATATGGAATAGATATTGGAATTATGTAATTGGAAGATTGGGAGTTTGATGTATCGTTACTAGATTGTTGTGCAAATACTGATTTTACTGCTTGAAATTGATTCTGCGTTAAAGAATTACCAATAACTCCTAACATCGATGCTGCAAGTAACATGCCACAGAATAATGCACACACTTTTTGACTCAATATCATTAGCATTTTCTTGTTGGTGTATTAAAAAGCTCTAATGGTGACTTGAAAAAAATGTTATTTTGCCACAAGTATTCTGAGGGCACCTAAGATTCCGCATCAAGGATGCTTCGTTTTATCTGTGCTGCTCTTTTTTTAATTATTTGTGTGAATTCCTGCATGTCTTCTAAAGATGGTTTTTGCTGCTGATTGGTATATGACTGGATGAATGCGGAATAAATGGAACCTAGGATGATGCCAAAGGCAGCCGCAGAAACGTCGCCTGCCTCGTCGGCATATGACTTTGCCATCTGTTTGTATGATGATGCCTCACTTATGTAATAATCAACTAGACTGTCGATAAAGCTCTTGGTTGCTGCAGAAATCACAAACTAGAGTTGAGTCTTATTCTTTATAATGTTTAATACAGGTAAATAACGCGCGATTTTAGAGAGTTTGCAAATATAATTTGACCTCATTTCTTTTGTAGAAAAATAACAATGGTAACTTGTGCCAATTGAAGTTAATCGCATCAATAGGGAATGTCCGCAGTGTAAAAACTCTACCTTGTTTAATACCGGTAAGGGTTACTTTTGTGGCAAGTGCCTTAACACGGTTTCCATATCCTAATCAAGAAGTAGTTTTTTAGGTAAAGTATAATGTGGAAAGTAGAGCGAGAAGGACATTATTTTAAAATATATGATCAGAGAAAAAACGTAGCTGGCTACTTTGCTCCTGAATATGGTGCTATATATCCAGAAGAAAAGGCAGACGAAGTAATAGAGCAAATGCACAAGCGGCATGAAGCCGTCAAAAGCGGGTATCTTATGATTCCAATGGTAAAATTTGGAATCTTTGGCGAAGACAAAGAGATGCGTTTTGAATATCTGATAAAACAACTAGATGATGTAAAAAAACGTATTATTGCATGGTCTGATTTTATATCAAACAATCACATAAGGCAATACCGGATTACGATATCTCATACAGATCATGACATGCTAAGCGTTACACTAGATCTGGTATTTTCATCCCCGCTGGAACTTGAACAAAATGCCATACAAAATGAGATTGGAAAAATACTGGACTTGATTCAAGCATCTGGTCTACTGTGAATTGCCTGATTTTGCATTGTTAAAAGACTGTAGCGCACTCATCTCATATTGAAATGATTGTTGTAGTAGTTGGTCTGATTTTGCTCTAGTTGAATTATCTCCCGTCTGGACCCATTCTTTTAGGAGGTTGTCACTTTCTAGCTGTGTCTGAGTTGATAATCTGAAGAGCTGCAATGAAGCAATAAAGGGCTCAGGCGGGTTCAAACTGTCATACTTGATTAGAATGTTCTGCATCTCTGCAATGTGTGTGTCTGTTATGTTTAACATCTGATCCTTTGATATCTGGCCCTTCTCATACATTGTAAGGTTGGCATCATAACTAATGGTTTCATTTTTTAATTCAGACTGGATAAATGCCAAGTTGTCGCCAAATCTTTGTCCTGTTAGGTTGGCCTGATCCAAATAATAATTGACGGCAATTACTGCAGCTATTATAACAACACCTATTATGATTGCAATTTGTAAACGTCTTTTTGGATTGGGAGGCTTTGGTATTTTCTTCACAACTCGGCTAGATTGTTATGTGAAATAAATCGTTTGCTGTGTTCTAGTTTGATTTATCTAATCTATGTATTTTCCATCTGGGTCAGCTTTTAACTCAATTATCATTACACTACCGCTGATGTACGAATCATTTCTTGTTGTTCTGACGCGTCCTACTTCAAGATGGTATGGCCAAACATCTACCACTACGGTTCCAATTTTCACATCGGTAGGTGCATCGGTGAATTGGATGTCTTCTTTTTTTATTCCATGGTCTACTAGCTTTTTGACGCAGTGATCAAGCAATGGCTGGGGAAGGCCATGATTTATGGCCCAAACGGTGCCCTCGTAATCGATTTTTTCCAACTAATTATCAGCAAGTTTAGCGTTTTTTTAAAGCTATCTGAATTCAGGGAATGTCCAAAATTCCTACCCAGAAGTCGTTACTTTCAGCGTCATGGTGCTTTCAACTCTTGCAATGTTTCGAATCTTGTTAGATATGGTCTGATCAAATTCCTCTGAAGTTGGAGCTTGCAATTCTGCTATCACATCATACGCGCCAAAAGTCACATGCGCACTTTTGACTTGGGATAGTAGCTTTAATTCCTCTATCACATACTCTTCTGCACCAATATCGCAATTGATCAGGACAAACCCCATCTCCATACTTTTCTCAAATCTCCAAATTACTTAACTTTGTCTATTTTATACGCCACACAAGAATTGAAAAATAATTAGTTTTTGAAATATTTGACCAATTCTCTAAACTACAGACAGCAAGACAATCAGTGACGCAATAGACCTAGTATCTTGAATGGGGTTGCGGATAAATCAATTTCATTTTCTGCAGACATGAGAAGTAAATTATCCATGACAGGAAAACTCATGATTACAACTTTTTCCCTATATGACATGGCAAAAGAAACTCGTCCTAGTACGCTATCAAACCCTTGGCGCATCTTGGCTCTTGTAACAATTCCACAGTAGAGTGATTCATCGTC
>JBARDK010000026.1:0-2293 GCA_049795075.1 Nitrosotalea sp.
CTGTTGTCCTGACATACTATTCTAATGATTCTCTCCAGTCATTGCAAAAGATTTGCGGTGTCTCAAAAAACACATTTTTGCTGAGGGGCGATTTTACAAAAGAAGACGATGTAAAAATTCTGGTCTCTGAGGCAGTAAAGAGATTTGGAAGGGTAGATGTGCTTGCAAATGTGATTGGTGGATACATTGCGGGAAAACCTGTAACTGATATCGACGAAAAAGACTGGAACCATATGATGGATATAAATCTCAAGACGGCGTTTTTGTTAAGCAAACATGTTGTTGCACAGATGGTAAAACAGTCTGGCGGCAAGGTAATTCATGTATCTGCAAGGTCTGGACTCAAGGGTGCGGGGTCTGATGCAGCATATGTTGCATCAAAGAGCGGCGTGATAAGACTAGTCGAATCGCTGTCAGAAGAAGTAAAGTCAAAAGGAATCAATGTTAACTGTATCATGCCAAGCATTATTGATACTAAAGAAAACAGGGAAGCAATGCCAAGTGCTGATCATGCAAAATGGGTAACACCTGCTGATATTGCACAAGTGATTCTCTTTTTGGCATCAGATGATGCAAGACAGATAAACGGCGCAGCTATCCCAGTATACGGTTTGGCATAAATCTTGTAAACAGTACTATTGTGACAACCGATATTGCAAGAACCAGTACAGCAATTGGGCCAAACTCTGGCACTACCTGTGCTCCCACAATGCTGACTTGTTCTGTAACTGGCGTAATGGGTATTGTAAGAACAGTCATCCCTGCAAGGGGTGTTTCCGTAAAGTTCTTTGTGAACTGACCGTCAAGCTGCACTCCAAAAAATGGTGGAGTGATAAGGTCTGTCGGAAGGTTAAGCACTAGGTTGCTACTCTGGTTTGTCTGTCCTACTAACATGAGGTTGAGGGACTTGTCCTTTACCCCAATCTCAGCAGAGATGATGTTTTTTACTGATTGGTACTGGACATCAAATGTTGTCTTGCCGTCTCCAACATCTGCCCCAACGTTATGAATTACTTTGTATCCGTTAGGTGCTTCCTGAACTACGACATCTCCTGTCATCCATGGGTATGTCTTGTCGTAAAAGCTGACTGTGCCAACATCATACTCTGTAAGGGTGTATGCATAGTACTGGCCTGGGTTTAGCGTACCGCTGTCAAATTTTCCATCAGCGCCTGCGTCAGGGGTTCCAGAGGTCACTTCGTGAGTAACTGTATCACCGTTTCCAAACTCTAGAGTATCGCCAACGTATGCAGACGATGAGGGGGGGTAAAATGTCAGGTGCTGGTTCGGGTCAGCAGAGCCTGCATGGATATCAATCTCGATATTTGATGCAAAAGAGTGGGATGCAAAAGGAATCAGCAAAACTACTGCTGCAACGGCGATAACTATCTTGTACACGAGAACGACTCTAGAATTATTAGTTTATAAATAATCCTATTCACTTTATCGAAGCTGCAAATCTACTTGATGCCTCAACTAGACATTTGATGTCTGACTCGCCGTGGGCATATGAGATTGCTCCAAGTTTTTCTGGGAGAAAGAAAATCCCATCTCTTGCAATCATCTCAAAGTGATATTGATGCAATAGATCCGTATTGCACTTGGCAGCATCTGATGCGTTTTTAATCTCAGTTATTCCGTTTGCCAAAAAGTGAGGCATAAAAAGAGCGCCCTTTCCAGTGATGACAGCTTTGCCATCGAAGACTTTACCAAGTCCCTTTCTTGCCTGATCTCCAAGACGTCCTATCTTGTTGTACATCATGGAATTTTTCTTGAGAAACTGCAACGTTGCTCTTCCAGCAGTCATTGTAATGGGATTTGCAGAAAATGTTCCACCGCCGATATATGACCTGTCAAGTTTTGTATGTGAATGTGTGTCAGAAATTTTCATTATCTCTTCTTTTCCACATATCACACCAATTGGAAATCCACCTCCAACAATCTTTCCAAGTGTTACAATATCTGGGTCTAGATTCATGGTATGATATAGACATCCAAATGAAAATCTAAACCCTGTAACTATTTCATCAAGCAAGAACAGTGCATTATTTTTGTGGACAAACTCTTGTATTCCGGATAAATATTCTCTTGTTGCAGGGATGCATCCTCCGCCGCCCAAAACTGGCTCTATGATTACACCTGCAAGATCATTTTTCACTGATTGCAATATCTGAATTGATTTTTCAAGATCGTTGTATGGTATTGATATGATATGTGAATCATCTGTCAGGCCACTGCTTTCTGGCTGCTCAAAGGGCCAATTGACTGACTTGAGAAGATCTGTGGTATATCC
>JBARDK010000027.1:0-3645 GCA_049795075.1 Nitrosotalea sp.
CTAATGTACTAGTTGGAAAACTAGGTGAAGTACTTGTGAAGGCTATTGGCAAGCCTTTGGATTATGCGATAAATTGGGGTAGAATTTGGTCGTTATGGCCCGTGCATCTTGAAACTGCATGTTGCAGTGTAGAATTTGGTGCTGCTTCAAGTCCTAGATATGACGTAGAGCGATTTGGGATTATAGAGGCATTTGGTTCTCTCAGGCAATGTGATCTTATCGTAGTAATGGGGACTATTACAAGAAAGATGGCGCCTAGATTAAGAATGGTTTATGATCAAATGCCTGATCCAAAGTACGTAATAGCTATGGGCGCATGTGCAATTACTGGAGGATTATACTTTGATTCATACAACGTGCTTCCAGGCATTGACGGCGTACTTCCAGTAGACGTCTATGTTCCAGGCTGTCCACCAAGGCCAGAAACTCTCATTCAAGGATGTATGTTGCTTCAAGAAAAAATTAAACGGATGAAAGGCGTATAAAAATGAGCCCAGAAAATGAAAAGGACGGACAGCCCAGTGAGACTGCGGCGACATCTTCTGAAGATACAGAGTCTTTATCAAAAGATGAAACAAAAAAATTTTATGAAGAAAAAGGCATCGATTTCTCTCCAGACTCTCCTGTTCGCCCTGCATCAATCCCTCAATTTGAAAAATCCATCTCTGATAAAATTGCTTCAAAATTTGGTTCAAAAATAAATGTAGATTATGTAAGATTAAATAGAATTCGAGTCTCTACAAAGAAAGAAGATATCTTAGATGTAGCCTTTTTTATCCGTGATGAATTAGGATATGATCACGCTGAATCAGTTTCTGGTGTAGATTATCCAGATTCGAAAGAAATTGAAGTTGTGTATCATCTGGGGTCTTACACCGATGACAAACTGGCTGCTCAGGTTCTAACACTTTCTACTCGTGTACCGCGCGAGGAAATTCCAAATCCAGGAAAAGATAGTACACGAATGACATCATTAAGAGAGGTTTTTTACAGCGTTGAATTTCATGAAAGAGAATGTTTTGAAATGTTTGGTGTATACTTTGAAGGTCATCCAGATAATAGGAGACTACTTTTACCAGAGGATTGGGCGGACATTCCTCCATTTAGAAAAGATTTCAAGATAAAGGGAAGATAAGATGACAACACCACTACCTCCAGGAATCCAACTTGAAAAAGTAGATGATAGAATAATGACGCTCAACGTTGGACCGCAACATCCAGGTTCAGGTCACATGAGACTTATCATAAAGGTAGATGGGGACTACATCGTTTCATGTGATCCAGATCCAGGATACGTCCATCGCGGTGAAGAAAAAATGGCAGAGTACAGAAATTACATTCAAAACATTCCACACCTAGAAAGACCAGTGATTCATGATTCATGTAATATTTTGTATCCGTATTGTCTAGCTGTTGAAGAACTGCTGGGAATTGAAGTTCCGGAGAGAGCAAAATACATTCGGGTCATAGCATCTGAGCTCAATAGGTGCGTCTATACACTTTACTGGCTTGCAATCTATGGCATCTTCTTGGGGCACTCTACAATGTTCATGTGGCCAGCAGGAGATCGTGAGTTATTCATTGATCTTTTGGAGGCAATGTCTGGTGCACGGGTAACTCATGCATATCTTGTGCCAGGTGGGGTACGAAATGATTTGCCTGCTAACTTTGAAGAAAGATGCCTCAGACAAGTAGACTATTTAGAAAAGAGATTGAAAGAGTATCAAGCTATTTTTTACAAAAATCCACTTTTAATAAGCAGAACAGAAGGAACAGGCATATTATCAAGAACGGATGCAATAAGGCTCGGCACTACTGGTTCTGTTCTGAGAGCTTCAGGTGTGGACTTTGATCTACGAAAGAAGGAACCGTATGATGTCTATGAAAATTTGGATTTTGAAACTGTAGTAAGAAAGGAAGGTGACTCTTACGCAAGGTCTTACATTCCATACCTTGAGATGTTTGAAAGTTGTAGAATAATTAGAGATGCAATAAGAAAGATGCCAAAGTCAGGCTCTGTACGCACAAAACTAAAACCAAACCCAAAAGGCGGAAATGATGAAGTGTACAAAAGAGTAGAATCTGGCAGAGGGTCACTTGGATATTACATAGTGTCAAACAACAGACCAGAACCGTACAGAGTTAAGATTAGTGTCGGTTCCTTTAGAAATTTGATTTGTATGCCATACTTGTTAAAAGGAGAACTGCTAGGGAACATGCCAGCTGTTTATTGGGGACTTAATTATTGGCCTGTGGAGGCAGATAGATAAATGTCAACAATTGCACCACAGTTTAGACTAAGCAGATTCGTTGGTTCGTTATTTGATATAATATTCTGGATTCTACTGCTATTCTCGCTTATTGGACTTCCGATTGTCTTTATCATACTATTTTACATCAAAATGCCAATCGTTAATCATCAATTATTGACGCCGTATCTGGCCATGACGTGGATGGCCGATCCCTCACGTACATTGCCTATAATCAAGACGCTACTTCATACCACATTCTTCCATGTTGTTGCATTTCCAGGATTTGGATTTGCTGCACTCCTTGCAGCAGCTACTATATTTATAGAGCGAAAATTCTTGGCCAAAATACAGCTTCGGGTTGGACCTCTTTACTGTGGTAAAATAGAAGGCATACTTCAGCTGATGGGCGATGGCTTGAAATTGATATCAAAGGAAATCATAATTCCAGCAAAGGCAGATAAACCAATCTTCTGGGTGGGGCCGCTGTTATTTCTTGGTACTGCAGCAGCTCTTGTCTCATTAGTTCCAGTTGCACCTGGTGGATGGGTTGTTGCAAATCCTAGTGTAGGATTGCTTGCAGTTTTTGCTACAATCGGATTCTTTCCGATAATAACTGTTCTTACCGCTTGGGCTGCAAATAACAAATGGACATTCATTGGCGGCCTGAGAGCACTGCATCAAATGATCGCATTTGAAATCCCATTGATTCTTTCTCTGCTTAGTATTGTTATTCTAACAGGCACACTGAATCTTTCACAAATTGTTGAATCACAGCAACACTACTGGTGGATTATCTTTGCGCCAATTAGCGCTATTGTGTTTTTCATTTGTATAATTGCGGAGCTTGAGAGAGTACCATTTGATCTTCGAGAAGCAGAAAGTGAGATAGTAGCAGGATGGTTAACTGAATTTTCAGGTATGATGTATGGACTTATTCAGCTTGGAACGTACCTGAAGCTATATGCATTTGCTGGACTGTTTACAGTATTATTCCTTGGTGGATGGAATGGACCTTCGGTCTGGCCGCCACTTTCACCCGATCTAATAACCAATGGAATCACTATAGGGCCAATAACAGCAAAGATAGCAGGTCTTCCTCTCTTTGATCAAGCCATGCTCAACGGAACCCTATGGTTTGTAATAAAAACTGTCGGAGTGATACTTGTGATTCTATTACCACGTGGTGTGTTCCCAAGAATTAGAATAGACATGTTACTGCATACTGGCTGGTACAAATTGATAGGTCTAGCCTTCATTAACATCTTTATAGCTCTTGGATTGCTATACGCAGGTGTCTTGGGACCGGGAGGATTGATTCAATGAGTACTGCTGGCGGAATTATAAGAGCCCTGAATTCAGGAATAAAACACCTTGCAGTTCGAAGATTTACGCT
>JBARDK010000028.1:0-3871 GCA_049795075.1 Nitrosotalea sp.
AACCTATTGCGTCTGCAAGTTCCCGAAATTCATTGCTCTTATCAGCATAAAGCATCTTAAGTGCTTTGTCGGCGTTCTTACGATCATAACCATCAAGGGCGCTGGAGCCTTGCATGTGTCAAGTTTACCACTTCTCCTATTTTAATGCATTAGATTCTATGCACATGCAATTATGCAACATGCTATCACTGAGTAAATCTGGCAATTATCGATACATTTGATTCAGGGTTTAGGGTGTTGCCAATTAGCAAAATGAAATTAGCGTGGATTGGTGCGCTGGCATTGATTTTGACTGTGGTCATCCTGCCCGCGTCTGCAGAAGGATCTAATGTTTCAGTAAATATCACAGGCGGTAGCGAAGCAGGCCAAAGTTGCGTTTCAGCCAAGAGTTGCTATGATCCTGACACAATAACCGTGTCGCCCAAGACAGTAATCGCGTGGACAAACATCGATAATACCGCACATACCGTAACAAGTGGAACACCAGCAGAAAACAATACTGGAACAGTATTTGATAGTGATACGATAGGTCCAGGAGCAACGTATTCTTTCATATTCATAAGCTCTGGCACGTACGATTATTTTTGTTCAATCCATCCTTGGATGACAGGAGAAGTAATTGTTACATCTCCTCTTGCAGCTAACTCATCAAGCAACAATGCAACGACGCCAGAATTTGGCCCTTTAGTCATTCTTGTTTTTGTAATCTCGGTCTTTGTGACAATTTTTCTAACCAAAAATAGATTGATTTTTAGATTTTAAAAAATTCCTACCCAGTTACAGATACCAACAAGTATTGTAATGTATCTTTTTCTATTGTTGTGAGCCACAATGCATACAGAATTTTGCTTCTGATTGAAGTGGCAAATTACATTTGTTGCAAACTCTTCCGCTAGGAGACACTGGAGAGGATTTGCTCATTGTTGCATTAAGAGATTTGATCTTTTGATTAAGCCATTCCCAGAAATTCTTTTCAAATTTATGAGCTCTGTAAACTTCGGCACCTGCCACAATTGCTCCAGCACCAAATGAGACTGCACTTGCAAGAAGTGCCGGAATTGCAATATCTCTTCCCCAGGCCCCAGTCCTGAAAGTCAAGTCATAGTTATTACTTGAACCAGTTATCAATATCTCAACATCTCTAATGCTTCCAGTGATGGCAGACAGCGTTCCTCCTTTGTGAGCCTTTATGCTCCAATAGCCTTCATGATTATCCTCGTGAATTATCTGGAGTCCCAGATCTGTAAAATGCTGTTTAATACCCGAAATCAGCCCAGACACCTCAATATCGCTTAATTGTACAACCTCTTCTTTCATCTTCAATATTTTATAAAAATCGCTATTTGATACTTGCTATTATTCCCAGACACGGTAATTTTTTAAATTATCTCCAATCCTCGAAGATGCATCTTGATCCGGTATGAAATCATGAACCAATTATTGGATAAATCAATCAAGAATTCTTCAGACAATGCCAAGTTGTTCCATAAAGATGGACTTGAATTCCAGCAGTTAGGAAGACAAGAAGAGGCAATCTCTTGTTTTGATAAGGCATTAGGACTGGAGCCATATAATGCTGAATTTTTGTATGACAAGGCAATATCGCTTCAGATGATACTCAGATTTGATGACGCAATAAAATATTATGACATGGCATTGAAAATTAAGTCAGATGACTTTGCCGCGCTTATCAACAAAGGACTTTGTCTATCAACTCCCAGTGTAAACCGACAAGAAGAAGCATTACTGTGTTTTGAAGAAGCATTAAGAATAGATCCAAATGACCTTGGGGCACTGTCCTTGAAGGGTTATTCTCTTGATAGCTTGGGCAGATATAGGGATGCCATAGGATGTTTTGATAGAGTCTTAGAACAACAACCAAATGATCTTAACATATCAGTAAACAAGGGTCTAGCACTATTTCATTTAGGCAAATATGACGAGGCAATCGCATATTTTGACAATGTGCTAGAACATGAGCCTGACAATCTTTTTGCACTAGAGTGGAAAAAAGATGCAAATGAGATGAGAGCGAAAGACCTTTTCTCATAGAGTATGATGAATTACTGATCAGATAATTGCTAAATTAATTTGGAGCAGTATAATTCTGCCATGTTCCTGCTATGAAGTTATTTAGAGTATCATTTCCCAAATAATATGCCGACATGTAAACATCCTCTGGAAACAACCTATAGGTATTGTTATACTGTATGACTGTAATCACGGGTATAACTTGTTGATCTATTTGAAAATCAGTAGGTGCCAAATTGTACAGATCACATGTTTTTAAGAATCTCATGTACTTGTTATCAAAGTCTACAAAGCAAGTAGTCTCAAGATTCCATTGGGTAACTTTAGCAAGAGATATGGTGTAGTTTCCTGTAGATATTGGTAATCCAGTTATTGTATTTGAAAGTGCAGTTGTGACATTTGCTTGTGTTGTCTTTGTAGTAGGATAAGGATTTACAGTATAGGTTGAGCTTGCAAGTTCTTTTACATATCCAGTTTTTGAAACAGTAACATCTATTTCATAAGTACCAGGGGTTGATGGCATGGCAGACTGATATCTAAAGTCACCCTGATTGTCGGTAGTTGTCGTTACTGCTTCAGATCCAAATAAGATGAGCACCGTGGCATCCGTAACTGGCTTGTAGGCTTGATCCGTAACATTTCCAATTATTACTGGATAGTCTCCTTGTGTGATTGGATCTGTTTGAGGCCATACATTAACAAGCATATTGTAAGTAAGTGTGGAGTGTGATACCTGGATGCTTGAAAAAGCAATTATGAATACTACAAGGGCTACTGAAATTGACACTATGGGGGTTCCTTTCAACTCTGAATACTTTTTGCTTTTATTGTTAATCACCGGAATCTAACTTTTTTCTCCATTGGCTCAGAAATGTTTAAGGAAGTATTTTCATCGCATATAACGAAGTTCATGCCAGAGGTTGTACGGAAGAACGGTTTACATCCGTTTTTATTAGGAGATAATATGCCGTGAATTAAGATAGGAGGTGCAACGATGAGTTATAACCAAGGCGGTTTTGGAGGAAGGTCTAACCGTGGATACGGCGGCCGAGGATTCGGAGGCGGTAGTAGTAGACGATTTGACGACAATAAACCAAAACCAGTAGAGACCGGAAAGGAATACGATGTTTCCGTGACGGAAATTAGCAGGAAAGGCGACGGTATCGCAAGAGTAGAAGGATTTGTGATATTTGTCAAAAACGGCAAGGTTGGTCAGAACACTAAGGTAAAGATTACCGAGGTAGGCCAGAGATTTGCTACTGCAGAGATAGTAGAAGGTTCTCAGCCCGCAGCTGAATAATCAAGATACCTAGTTCAAGGAACTAGATTTCCAAAATTTTCTCCATTTTTAATTTCATTTTCTAGATAAATACACAGTTGGACATAGTTTTCCATTGATTCAATTTTGTCTTTTAAGTATGATTACATAAATCATTGATTTGAAGAGAAAAAATTCATGTGCGGTATTATTATATCATACTATTTTCATGCAGACAGTTCGAGAAAGTAATAAATCAAACAAAACGAATTTAGAAAAATATTCACGGAAATCCTTCTGGACTGTGAAGCATGTCTTGTTTCAATCTAAGAGCTTTGTATATTATTGGCGCATGATCAGCCTCTACGTCTGTTGTAATGTAGAGTATATGGTCAAAATCTAATGGCATTGTGATTCGTTTTATCTTTTCATATTCTACTAGAGCATATTTTCCTCTGCCAATCTTATCTGAAACTTCGTTACGTGATTTCCAAGCATTTATGGCAAGCTGAAGCGATTTTTGGCTTTCTTCAGGAGAGAGAAGACTTTCTACACCATCCCTATGATTGCTGTATAGTACTT
>JBARDK010000029.1:0-12460 GCA_049795075.1 Nitrosotalea sp.
AAGTCGTCGCACTTGTCTGCCAGAAATTCTGCAAGTGGTTTTTCAGAAAGCGATGGCGTGTAAAGTCTTAGAGCCTTCTCTAGCATCTTTACTGCATATGTTGGTGTAATGGTAATTGACGAGTCCAATTCTTATTTTCTCGATTGTATTGCGTAATCTATCATCAAGGCTGGTATATCTACGCCAGTAACTCTTACGGTATTTTTGTATTCCGTTGTGTTGTTGACCTCGTGAACCACCAGGCCATTTTCCTTGCTTTCCATCAGATCTACTCCTACTATCTGCCCTTGTACTGCATTTTTTGCCTTTATGCAGATGTCTTCCAATTCCTTTGTTACCTTCAATGGCTCAGCCTTGCCGCCAAGAGCCATGTTTGTCTTCCACTGCCCATCGCCAGAATAGCGGTAAATCGCTGCAACTACCTGATCACCTATCATGATGGCCCTGATGTCACGTGGTGGTCTGTTGACAAACTCCTCCAAGTAATATACCTGATAAATTGGATACATTGCTTCCCTTGTCTCCATTATTCCTTCTGCAGAATCGCGGTCATTTAGCAAAGCAATCATCCTTCCCCAACTTCCAACAGTGGGTTTTAGAACCATTGGGTATCCTCTTTTTTCTAAAACATCAAGTGCAGCTTCTTCGGAGAATGCAACTGCACTAAATGGCGTTGGAATCCCATTTTTTACCAAGAGCATGTGGGTGAAGAGCTTGTTTCCAGCAAATATGCTAGTGTTTAAGCTGTTGATTACATTGACTCCTTTTCCCTCAAGTGCTGCAGTGGAATGTAGACTGCGATAATAACTGACACATCTCTGTATGGCAGTACCGTATCTCTCTTCTGTCTTGTCTAAATTAATGGATAAACTCTTACAATCAACCATGGTTGCATCGACGCCTTTTTTCTTTGCGGCATCAAACAGAACTTTTTCTTCCCACCTGATTGTATCGTAGAGTATCGATAGACCTGAGCTCACTGGCCCCAGTCCTCACCAACAGTTTGTGCTGGTTTTAACTCAAAGCCTGAGGATCCTTTGGATATCTCAAAACTTGAACCACAGTCTGGACAGGTCACAATCTCTCCCTCCATGGAGTCTTTTGGAGGATTGATCTCGGCATCACATTCTAAACATTTCATATTACTTACCTGTCTTTACCTTAACCTGGGTGTCATTAATTATCTTTCTTTCAAGATTGTCATCAAGCGGTATCTCAAGCAAATCACCCATCCTTAGATTCTTGAGGCCTGCTGCCACTTTTTTTGCATGCTCCTCATTCTGGTCAAGACCTAGGATGGACATGAGGTATGCGGCACCGTTCTTGCCTGCAAGCTCGCCAAATACTATTTTTCTCCTGTTACCTACCACTTTTGGCTCGATTGGCTCATAGGCTGCAGGATTTCTAAGAATTGCAGCCAAGTGAGTTCCTGCCTTGTGCTTGTATGCGGTTGAGCCAACAATTGGTTTGGAGTCATACGGGACAATTCTTGTGTACTGCTCAATCAGTCTTGATAGGTCCATCAACATGTCCAGTCTGAAATTATTTGGAGATTTGTAAAGATAGGTGAGCGCCACTGCAGTCTCTGCAAGAGCAGGTATTCCAGTTCTTTCACCGATGCCATCGATAGTAGTATGAATCTGATCAGCTCCTGCATCGCATCCTGCAAGTGCATTAGACAACGCAAGTCCGATATCATTGTGGCAGTGCACATCAAGCGGGGTCTTAATTTTATCACGAACTGTCTTTACTAGATTGTACATGCCGTTTGGTCTCATTATTCCAACAGTATCAGGTATACTGATTCTGTCAACACCGGCATCTGAAATCTCTTTGCAAACTGTGAGGAGAAATTCTGGATCAGCCCTACTGCCATCCTCAACTGTGAATCGCATCTTGATTCCGTGTGATTTTGCATATTCCACAGTCTCTACTGCCCTTCGTAATGCCTCCTCTCTTGTTATTCTCAGCTTGTCTTTCATGTGAATGTCAGATATTCCAAGATAGGTTGCCATCCATGTGGCATCGCACTCTAGTGCAACATCAACATCTTCCTTTAGAGCACGCACGTGAGCTACGATATCTGCCTTGAGTCCCTGCTTGATTATTGTCTTGGTAGCTTCTTTATGATCTGGTGACACCACTGGTGAGATCTCAATCTGATCAACACCAAAATAGTCTAGCATCCACGCAATCTGGATTCTCTGCTTGTTGGAAAACGTAACACCTGGGTGCTGTTCTCCTTCCCTTAGAGTACTATCCAAGATGTGGATCTTCTTTGGTTTTGTTCCAATCTCGTTATACTTGTATGCATAATAATTCGGATCGTCCATTACTGATCTAGTATCAAAATTTTGGAAATATAAACATATTCGTACAGATTTCGGCTAATTTTGTAGCTTTTGTAACGGTTTTCGTTAATGATTCAAATTTAGAGCCGAACTTCGTTTTATGATATAGTTCTCAGTATGATGACAGTATTTGTGTCAAAAACACCGGGAACCTTGCGCAACGCATCTATGCACGCATTGATCTCCGTGATGTTTGGCGCTCTTATGACTGTGGCAATGTCATACTGGCCGGTTATCTCATAAACTGTATGGACTCCTTGCAGTTTTGAGAGTCGTGCTGAAACCTTTGAAGTGTCAGTTGAAGAATCAACAGATATCAAAATTATTGCGCTAGTTGAATTGCTATCGCCGGTCTCTATTGTGAATTTTTTTATCGTACCGCCGTCGAGTAGGTTTTTCACTCTTCTTCTAACGGCAGATTCCGAGAGTCCAAGCTTTCCACCTATCTCTACAAAAGATTGTCTAGAGTCCTTCTTTAGCATCTCAATTATTGTTTCGTCTACCTTGTCTCTAGACATTTCTTCTTTGTACCTCTTTTGTTAGTATGAGATCAAGAGTTTCTAAAGCTTTGTTTATGTCAGACTCTGAAATCACAAGAGGAGGCAACAGTCTCAGTATGTTTTTTCCGGAATAAAGCAGCAACAAATTGTTTGCAATTCCATCGAACAGGATGTCTTTTACTTCAAACTTCATCTCGACTCCAATCATGAGTCCCTTACCTCGTATTTCGCGAATTATCTTGTGTTTTTCTTTTAGTCTCTCCAGCCCTTCCCGGAAAATCTTGCCCATCTTGGCAGCATTTTCAACCAGCCCATCTTCTGTTAAGGCCTCAATTGTAGCGATTCCTGCAGCACATGAAAGCGGATTGCCGCCAAAGGTTGATGACTGTTCACCTTTTCCAATGCATGCAAGAATGTCTGGTTTTACAAGAGTTGCACCCATTGGTACGCCTCCTGCAATTCCCTTTGCAAGGCACATTATATCAGGTGCTGTATCCCAGTGCTGGCTTGCCCACATCTTGCCAGTCCTTCCAAGGCCTGATTGGATCTCATCAAATATCAAAACAATTCCTCGCTCATTGCAAATCTTTCTTATTTCTTGCAGAAAACCATCTGGTGCCACATGAATCCCACTTTCTCCTTGGATTGGCTCTAGTATGATGAGCGCAGTGTCAGGAGTTATTGCAGATTTTAGTGCCTCGATATATCCAAACGGCGTGAAGGACACGTTACTTAGGAGTGGCTCAAATGCCTTGCGGTATTTTTGACTAAATGTAACTGATAATGAGCCAAACGACTTGCCGTGGTAAGAGCCATTCATTGCAATCATTCCCTTTTTGCCTGTGAACTTGCGAGCAAATTTTATTGCAGCTTCTACTGCTTCTGTGCCACTGTTGTTAAGATATACCTGACCAAGACTTGGGGGTGAAATCTTGATGAGTTTTTCAAGAAACTCTTCTCGTGTCTTGTTGTAAAGTGAACTGTGGACAGTAATTATTTTGTCAAGCTGTGCCTTTAACGCCTTTACTACGCGAGGATTGCAATGGCCAACAAGGGCAACACCGTATCCTCCCATACAATCAAGATACTCTTTTCCGTTCAGGTCCCAGACATGGGTCCCAAGTCCTCGCTCTATTGTTACAGGAAATCTCTGGTAAATATTTCCCATGAATTGATCTTCTGTCATTTTGATATCACCGTACAGTTGTCGTTAGCTATGGCTCTTGATATTGGGTTTTCCCTCTGACCACTTGCAACTAGCGCCTGCTTTACACCCATCTCGATTGCTTCTGTGGCAGCCAGTATCTTCTTTTCCATCCCAAATCCTATTTTTGGAAGCATTGCCTTGGCTTCGTCAAGTGATAGTTTCGTTACTAGTTTGTCATCCATCAAGAGGCCATCGACATTAGTGAGAAACAGAATCTTGTCTGACTGCATCTTGCCTGCAACATACGCTGCTGCCCTATCCCCGTCAACGTTTAGAAAGTCAAATTCCTCGCTTGTGGCAATAGGCGAGATTACAGGGACATACCCTTGGTCCAAGATTACCTTGATGAGACTAGTATTGATCTCTTTTATCTTCCCCGTGTATCCGCCATCAATTACCATCTTTCTTCCTTTTTCATTCATGATGACTAGTTTCTTTTTTCTCTCCGCCTGGATTATCTTGCCATCAATACCTGAAAGGCCTACTGCATTGATTCCATTTTTCTGCAGCATTGCTACGATCATCTTATTTATCTTTCCTGACATTACCATGGTGAAAATTTCTGCAGTCTCCTTGTCAGTGTATCTGCTCTTGATGCCTCCAGGTGAGACTATGAATTTTTGTTCTTTGCCAAGAGCTTCTGAAATCCTTGTTACTTCTTTGCCTCCACCATGGACAAGAATTATCTTTTCCTGCTCTGAGACTTTTTTCAAGTCTAATATCGTGGAGGGATGAAGACCGTCTACCACACTTCCACCTATTTTTATTGTAATCATCTTTTCACACAGGAGTTAGCGGAGAATATGCTAGGCCGTCCATCTCGTTGAATCCTGACATTAAATTCATGTTTTGTATGGCAGAGCCTGCTGCACCTTTCATTAGGTTGTCTGATGCTGATAATACCACTAGTCTGTTGTTGTCTTCATCAATGTCAAATCCTACATCGCAAAAGTTCGAGCCTACAACAAACTTTGGATCAGGAAACTTGTAGAACCCTTTCTTGTCTCGAATTAGTCTGATGAATCTCTCATCTTGATATTGCTCACGGTATATCTTCCATATGTCCATCTCTGTTACTGGTTTTGTGAGAAATGTGTGGTTTGTACACAAAATTCCTCTAACAATATCTACTGCATGTGGACTCATTGATACCTTGATCTTCTTTCCAGCTACCTGACTTAGCTCTTGCTCAATCTCCCCTGTATGTCTGTGCTTTGTTGGCTTGTATGGTCTGACAACACCAGACCTCATTGCATGGTGGGTTCCTGCCTCAGAACCTGCTCCCGCTCCGGAAGAGCCTATCTTGGAATCTACTATGATGTGCTCTGTATCTATGATTCCTTTCTTTACTAGTGGATATAATGCAAGAATTGATGTAACTGCCATGCATCCCGGGCATGATACCAGCTGTGCCTTTTTGATCTCTTCTCTGTGAATCTCTGGAACTCCAAACACTGACTTTGGAAGATAGTCTGGATGTGGGTGTTGCCAGCCATACCACTTGTCATAGTCTGGAGCATTGTGTAACCTATAGTCTGCACTCAAATCAATTACTTTCATTCCTCTGTCATACAACTCTTTTACAATGTCAACTGCCGTACCATGTGGTACCGAAGTAAATACCAAGTCGCACTTGTCTGACAACTTGTCATAATTTAGTTCTGAAAAAGTTAGATCAGTGAATCCCTTGAGGCTTGGTTGAACCCTGGAGATGTATTCTCCAACATGCTGTCTTGAAGTTACTGTTGTGATCTCAACCTTTGGATGACTAACAAGTAATCTGAGGATCTCTCCTCCAACATATCCTGATGCCCCTATTACTCCTATTCTCATAAGTGATCTCCTAGCATAACATGGTATAATTTAAACTCTAAAATTTTCTAAATTCTATTTTATCTGACAGCTGAAGTAACTGCATATTCTATCATTTCTTTTGGGATGTTGCGTTTTGCAACCTTTGCCAGTCCCTTAAACTCTACAGTGTTGTTGACTTCGTGAACTACCAATCCTCTTTTCTCATCTTCCATTATGTCAATTCCAAGAATTCCTCCACCTACGGCTTGTGATGCTTTCATGCAAACATCTTCAAGTTCCTTGGTTATCTCACAAGGCACAGGTTCTGCGCCAAGAGCAATATTTGTCTTAAATCCACCAGTTGAGGTTCGGTACATTGCAGCTACTACCTGGTCTCCCACTGCAATTACGCGTATGTCCCTTGGGGGCCTCTTTATTGCCTCTTGCAGATAAAATATCCTGTCAAGTGGACCGTCGGTTAGCTCTCTTGCCTCTAAAATGGCATCAGCTGTCTCTCTGTCCTTTAGTAATATTACACCCCTTCCCCAACTTCCTATGATTGGCTTTATGACAAGTGGATATCCTTGCTTGTCAAGTGTCTCTACTGCCGACTCGGATGAAAATGAAAAGTAAGTCTTTGGGGTGGGAACATTGTGTTTCTTTAACAGGAGTGATGTCAACATCTTGTTTCCACAATTATTGGCAACCTCAAACCTGTTGAATACTGGAACATCAAGAAACTCTAGACATGCTGTAAAATGCAGGCCCCGAAAATAACTGACGCACCTTTCTAGTACTACGTCACCAAAATCAAAATCACTTTTCTTGCTTTCTGTACTGATGTTTGTTAGTTTAGCATCTATCATCTTTGTATCGTGTCCAAGCTCGATTGCTTTTTCCTCTAGCATTTTTTCCTCTAGCCTTACTCTATCGAATACGATACGGATCTTGGGCATTTACTCTCCCCAATCTTCGCCGACTTTTTCAGCATGCTTTAGTTCGCACACGCTACCGTTCTTTGAAGCAATCTCGAAATCTGCCCCGCAATCAGGACAAGATATTATTTCTCCAACACTTGCGTCATCTGGAATTTTTAAATTTGCATCACATTCTGGGCAATTCATTCTTTGATCTTTCACCTCTTTTTTAGTAATTTATTAGCTTCTGTTGATTGAAGTCCCCACAATTCTACAAATCCTTTTGCAAGAGTCTGGTCGAAAGTGGAACCCGCGCCATATGTTGCCAAGTCATGACTATACAATGAATAATCTGATTTTCTCCCAACAACTCTAAGACTTCCTTTGAACATTTTCAGCTTTACAGTTCCGCTAACCCTTTTTTGGGACGCATTGATAAACATATCTAAATCTGCTTTGAGAGGATCTTGCCAGAGTCCAGAATAGGCCAACCATGCCCATTCTGAATCCACCATTGCTTTGAATTTTAATTCGTGTTTTGTGAGAACCATTTTTTCTAGATCGGTATGCGCCTCAATCAGACACAGCGCAGCCGGCGTCTCATAGACTTCACGAGATTTTATTCCAACCACTCTGTCTTCTATGTGATCGACTATTCCAACACCTGATGCTCCGGCCTTTTTGTTGATGTACTCGATCAATTCAATTGGTTTTAGGCTTTTGCCATCTACTGCCACCGGTACTCCTTGGCTAAACTTTACTTCCAAGTACTGTGGTCTATCTGGCAGGTTTCGGGTCTTGACCCAGATGAATGCATCATCTGGAGGTTCGGCATATGCATCTTCCAACTCTCCGCCCTCAATTGCCCGTCCCCATAGGTTTTGGTCTATGCTGAACCTTTTTGCTGCAGTATCAATCTGTATTCCGTGTTTTTTTGCAAATTTTAATTCTACATCACGAGTAAGGTTGAGATCTCTGATTGGAGCTATGATTGGTAAAGTAGAGCCTGATCGCATGGTGACATCAAATCTTACCTGATCATTTCCTTTTCCAGTACAGCCATGAGCTAGCGCTGCTGCATTTTCTTTTTTGGCAATCTCTACAACTTTTTGCGCAATAAGTGGTCGTGCAAGAGCCGTTGCAAGACAATACTTCTTTTGGTATAGCGCGTTTGCTTTGATTGATGGTAAAATGAAATCATTTACAAATTCACTTCTTGCATCAACGTTATAGTGCCTTATCACTCCAAGTTTTTTTGCCTTTGATGCAATCTTTTTTAGATCGTCGCCTTGACCAACATCAACTGTAATGGTAACAACATCTAATCCGTGTTTTTCTTGTAGATATTTTACGACGACGGATGTGTCCAATCCGCCAGAGAAAGCTAAAACCGCTTTTCCTTTCATTGAGGTTTTCTGTGATCAGATTTTAGCATTTATCTTTTATGATCCTCAGTCTGGGCCTCGTTTTATCTTGGTAATAGATTACAAATTATTTTTCTAATCCATGAGACAAACCAAATTAGTCCAAGCTAAAATTCGAACACTATTTAACCGTAATATTATAACGCTGTTATATGAAAATTGCTCCCTTTGCGGGCACATTACAGTATATTGTATCGCAAAGATTGGAGGGGAGATTATAACAAAATGACAAAACTTCAGGCAAAAAATATTGTAAAGCACTTTGATCATAACGGCACTTCTGTAACTGCCCTAGGCGGAATAACCTTGGACGTGCAGGAGGGAGACTTTGTATGTATAGTAGGTCCTTCTGGATGTGGCAAGTCTACGTTTCTAAACATTGTAGCTGGCCTGGAAACGCCAGACTCTGGAGAGATTTTACTCAATGGAAAGCCAATCTCTACTCCAGGTCCTGACAGGACCATGGTATTTCAGGAAGGTGCGCTCTTTCCATGGCTCAAGGTTATTGATAACGTAGAGTTTGGATTGAAGATGGCAGGCATCCCAAAAGATGAGCGTAGACAGATATCTGAACGATACTTGGATATGATGCAGCTAACAAAGTTTGCAGACTCGTACACGTACCAGCTATCAACTGGAATGAAGCAAAGAGTAGCAATTGCAAGGGCACTTGCCATGGATCCAGAAATTTTGTTGATGGATGAGCCGTTTGCTGCTCTTGATTCTCAGACAAGAGATTTACTGCTTGTAGAGCTTCAGCTCATTTGGGAGAAGACAAAAAAGACAATTATTTTTGTGACACATAATATCTCAGAGTCTGTTATACTTGGAAATCGCGTAGTAGTTTTCAAAAATAGGCCATCAAAAATAAAAAAAGAGATTACAATTGATTACAGGAGACCCAGGCTCATGGAAGACGAAAATCTTCAAAAGTATTACCATCAGATAGTGGAAGAGCTCAAAAACGAAGTGATTGCGCAGATAAAAGATGAGAACCCATGAGTAAAAAAACGATCTCAGAAAAAAAACTGCAAAGTTTGCATGATGCTGGAAATGCGGCTCTGTTTCTGGCAATCTTTGTTGGTGTGTGGCAGCTCGTATTTGTGTTAGGAATATTTCCCAAGATCTCTCTGCCGTCCCCTATCATGGTTGCAGGCTCGTTTACCACTATAATACTGAACATGTCTTTGCCGATAGGTATAGGAATAACAATGGGAAGACTGGTTGCGGGATTTTCAATCTCGATAATTCTTGGCACGTTAATAGGATTTACAATGATACGATTCAAGGGATTTGGCAGAACACTGAGTTCCTTCTCAGCAGGGCTCTTGGCGTTCCCAAGCATTGCATGGGTACCATTCTCAATCTTACTGATAGGCTTCAACGATTTTGGCATTCTGTTTGTGGTAATAATGAGTTCAATTTTTTCCGTGATGATATCGACTTATAGCAGCATAAGGAACATACCACCAATCTATATTGATGCTGCAAAAAACATGGGCGCAAAGGGATTTGGCTTGTTTAGGTATGTTACAATACCTGCAGCTACACCATCTTTGATAATTGGATTAAGACAGGGGTGGTCATTTGCATGGCACGCAATAATAGGAGCGGAAATACTCATGTCAATTGTAGGGCTAGGGCACATTCTCTCTGTTGGCAGGGATTTTTTGGATATGAGTGAAGTAATTGCCAGTATGATTACAATATTTACAATAGGCTTGATAGTTGACAGATTTTTGTTAAACAAGATAGAGGAAAAGATACGAAGAAAGTGGGGACTTGACTATCACCGTTGAAATGACTTTATTTGAATTCTGTCATATTGGAATCTTTCTGAGGTCGTTTATCTAATGAATCCGATGGTAAAGTTTGGAATCGCCGGCGCAATAATTGCAGCAGTAATTGCGGTGAGTTTTATCGTAACGCCTGAAACTGATGAATCTCATCACATGGCGACAAACTCTTCAATTAATATTCTAAGAATTGGATACTTTCCAAACATCAGTCATGCACAGGCAGTAATTGGGCTCGGAGATGGGGACTATCAAAAGGAACTTGCAGGAGTGCAGGTGGAGACTCAGGTATTCAACGCAGGTCCATCTGCAATAGAAGCGCTCTTTGCAAACAGGATTGATGTTGCATATGTTGGACCAAATCCTGCCATCAATGGATATATCAAGTCTGACGGTCAAGGGCTTAGAATAATTGCAGGTGCGGCAAGCGGAGGAGTTGTCTTTGTGGTAAGAAATGATGATGGCATAAACTCCACTGTCGATCTAGGAGGAAAAAAATTTGCGTCGCCACAACTTGGAAACACACAAGATGTTGCACTACGATCATTTTTGCTCAAAAATGGATACAAGACGTCAGACAATGGGGGAGATGTACAGATCATAAATGCAGCCAATGCTGATATTTTCACCATGATGATAAAAAACGATATTGATGGTGCATGGGTGCCAGAACCTTGGGGAACCAAACTAGAGCACGAAGCCAATAGCAAGATTCTTGTCGATGAGAGAGACCTGTGGCCAAACGGGAAATTTGCAACAGCTCTAATTGTTGTAAGAACAGACTATCTGCAAAACCATCCTGATATAATAAAAAAACTACTAGAGGCCCATGTGGATGAGACCTTGTGGATTAACAACAACAAAGACGAGGCAATTACAATATTCAATGAACAGCTAGGAAACCTGACTGGAAAGACATTTCCTGTTGATGAACTAGATGAGGCCTTCTCAAGGATGGATGTTACATACGATCCAGTGGAAAGTTCGCTTTATCAATCAGCAAATGATGCCTATGACTTGGGATTTTTGGGCAGCCAAAAATCAGACCTTGGCAACATTTTTGATCTTAGTATACTAAATCAAGTGCTTGAAGAAAAGAAATTGCCCACAATATCAGCAACCCCTTAATACATTTTAACAATAGTTTTTTCTTAAATCTTGTTTAGCACATCAAGCGCTCCCCTGAAATCATTTGGCGAGCTCAAAAGAACATCGCCTGCAATTTTATGAACTTCTTTTACAAATCCTACCATGTTTCCGCTGTACCCTGACCAGTCAAGGTTGAGCATCTGTGCAGATTTTTGGTTGAGATCTGATGCCAACAGTACACATGGTATTATCCTAAATCCTTGCGGCTTTAGTTTGTCAACTATCCTTGTTACCTGATCAATGGAGCTTATGATCTGGGTGACAAATCCCTTTGGCTGAGCCTCTATCTTTTTGTGAACCTTGTCAAAGTTGGGATTGCTTGAGATTGAGAGATAAAGGTCAATTTTTTCTCCAAAACCCTGCTCACTGAATTGTTTTACGACCTCACTTGGAACAAGCCTAGAATCTTTAGGGCCTGTGAGTGGTGGGTCTCCCTTGACTATCAGAACACCATTCAAGTTCAAGAGTATTGCATCGCAGACAGTTTGTGTAAGGGAGGTATAGTTTCTGTCTCTCACTCTAACACTTGCAGAGATCTTTATTCTGTCATTGGAATTTTTTATGAAAAATCCTGCCGTTATAGGCGATATCCTTGGGATGCCAAGAACAGAGTCTGTTACATGTATGCTATCGCAGATCTTTCCTATCTCGACTGATTTTGATTTGAACTTGTCAACTGATTCCTGTAACTCACTATGAGAAAGTATCCTGTCCTGTATCACCTTGGGTGGGTTTAACTCGTAAATTATCGTCATAAAAGAGTGTCGCGACTACTTGATTATAACCTTTGAAGGCAATTAACAGGTGACAAAACAAAAGAAAATTAATACATTGAAAACCAGCATCACTTACTGTTGATAGCAAAAATTCCTCTTGTAGAACTGATGAAGCAAAAGATAGTGCTCTTTGATGGGGCCATGGGAACAGAGATTCAAAAATTAAATCCAAACTCAGAAGATTTTCCAGACGGCAAGGATGGCTTCAATGACGGCCTGTCTTTTACAAGACCTGAATGGATAAAAAATATACACAGAAATTATCTCAAGGCAGGTGCAGACTGCATCGAGACTAACACCTTTGGCTCAAACAAGCTCAAGCTTGAGGAATATGGTTATGGCGATAAAACACTAGAGTTTAACAAAAAAATTGCAGAGCTTGCAGTTGATATCACAAAAGAGTTTTCTGATAAACCAAGATATGTAGCCGGTTCAATGGGTCCAACTGGATTTTTACCAAGCTCAAACGATCCGTCGCTTGGACAAATACCACTTGAAAAGATAAGGGAAGCATTTGAGATTCAAGCAGAGGGTCTTATCTTGGGT
>JBARDK010000030.1:0-13199 GCA_049795075.1 Nitrosotalea sp.
ATTTTGCATCATCACCTGGTATGTAAAAAGATCCATCCACTTGGATTTTCCTTTTACCCATATCTTTCTGAGGGTGATTTGGAATCTCTATCTCTGTCAGGCTGTTGTTTTTTACTGTTAGTTTTACAGGATCAGTGGTAATGAATAGTCTAATGCTTGTCGGATCAACTATTTTTCTATTAAATGACTCTAAAGTTTCAAAAGGTGCAAAGGTGTCAGATTTTGTGAAACTCAATGAAAGCACAAACTTTCTAATTGCCTCAGGAACAATTCCACGTCTTCGCATTGCTTCAAGAGTTGGCAATCTTGGATCGTCATAACCCGAAACTTTTCCTTCCTCTACAAGTGGCTTCAATACTCTCTTAGACACAGGCATTCCATCAAACTCTAACCTTGCAAATTCGAGAACTTTTGGTTTTCTCATTTTGAGCTTATCCAGAATTGCATAATAAAGCTCATTTCGGAGCTCATATTCTTTCGTTCTAAATGCATGTGTTATGCCATCAACACTATCTTCTATAGCTACTGCAAAATCATAATTTGGCCATACTCTGTATTTATCTTTGTGAATTGGATGAGGTTCATCTATTATTCTTAGTAATGTGGGATCGCGCATAACTGTGTTTTCAGAATGCATATCTCCACGAAATCTTACAATTGCCTCTCCAGGTTTATACTTTTTAAACATGTCATTCCAACGTTTTGTGTTTTGTGAAAGATCTCCTGATCTACATTTACATGATAACATTTCACGCCTGTTTTTACTTATTGTTTCCTTACTGCAAGTACATACATATGCACTTCCAGATTGAATTATTTCTTCTGCCTTCTTGTAAATTAATTCCATATCATCTGAAGTATTCTTCACATGATCATACTTTACGCCCAACCAATCTAGCCCTACTTTTATTGCGGCATAATATTCTAACCGTTCCTTCTCTGGATTTGTATCATCAAATCTAAAGATAAGTTTGCCTCCGTACATTCGTGCATATTCCTCATCTATTATTGCAGCTTTTGCATGACCTATGTGTGGATATCCATTAGGCTCTGGAGGAAATCTAGTGACTATTTTACCTTGCTCTACTCCGTCAAGTGGTGGTAGGCCATCTCTATTCTGTTTTGGTTTAGCTACGAGCAATTCTGGAAATTTATTTTCAAGCTCTGATTTTTGTATCGATAATGAGAGTGTATTTACTTCATTTACTATTTCAGAAATGATAGGCATTACCTCTTTTGTTTTTCCTCTAAGTTCTGGTCTAGACCCCATCACTTTTGAAATTACTGCGTCGTTTCTAGTTTTTCCATCGTGTTCAGAGGCATTTAGCAGAGCAATTCCACGTATTGTTTTCCTTATCTCGTCATCCAATTATAGACTCCTCTCTACTACAAAATCTAACAAGGAAAGCAGATCTTTCCTTGCAGGATTGTCATACATAGAAATGGATTTCTTTGCAGTATCCAAGTGATAAGAAGCTTTTTTTCGTATTGTCTTTTCAATTCCAAGAGATGATATTACTTCCACGGCCTTTTCCACTTCGGTCTTTGATATTGATGTATTCCCAAAGGCATTGAGAATGATTTTCTTCTCTTTTCCTTCTGCAAGTTTTATGGCTAGAAGAATAGGTAAAGACTTTTTCCCTTCTCTTATGTCATTTCCTACGGGCTTTTTTGTAACTCTGGGGTTTCCTATGACCCCAATCAAATCATCAACTATTTGGAAAGCTATGCCTAGATTTTTGCCGTAAATGGCAAGTCTTCTCACATCTGATTTTGTAGTATTTGCAGAAAGAGCACCCATTGCACAAGCCGCTACAAATAGAGACGAGGTCTTTTTTTCTATCATCTTTATGTATTGTGGTTCTGTGGGAATGATCTTTGACTGGGCCATACTTATGTCCAGTACTTGTCCCTCACACACATCACTACATGCTCTTGAAAGTGTAGATATGAGAGAGAGACTCACTTCTTTTGGGATGCGTATGGCAGAATTTGAAATAATTTCAAATGCTTTTGAAAAAAGTAGGTCACCAGCTAGAATTCCAACTGGAATGCCAAATTTCATATGTACCGCGGGAACCCCATGTCTTACTTCGTCTTTATCCATTATGTCATCATGAACTAATGTGAAGTTATGTATCATCTCAACTGCGGCAGCTGCTGGAATTGCTTGTTTTATGGATCCTCCTAAAAGCTCGCAGCTCTTTAGGACCAAATATGGCCTTAGGCGTTTTCCTCCATGCTCAATTAGATAACTCGCAGCATTGTATAGATCCAAGGGTTCGCCTTTTAGCCTTGACAAGAGAAATGAATCAATTCTTGTTGCTATCTTGGTAACATTATTCAATTGCGTTCCTCTTTCAACTCCCACCGATGATCTGGAAAATGATATTTCAAAGATACCTCTAAACGATTTTTGAGATCGTCTCTGTTCCACATTTTAAGAATTTTCTTATGAGATTCTGTTACGTTGTTCTTTGACTCGGAAAGAAAATACAGCGCAACTAGCATCCAAGGACAGAAGATCTGCGGAGATTTCTCAATTTCAGATAAAAGCTCATCAAATGTTACCAACTTGATTGCAGATATTTCGTCTTCTACAAGTTTTATTTTCTTGGAATCCTCTACTATGCCTATGAGAGTGCCGCAAACCTCATTTTCAGAACCTATGTCTTTGTATGGGACGTGATATTCGAACTTGAACAAGTAATCCAACTTGCAAGTTATTCCAAGCTCTTCTGGCAGTCTTCTTTCTGCTGAGGACACATATGTTTCAGATTGTCTGGGATGACTTGCGACTGTTCCATCCCAATCTCCTGGCCAAAGCATCTTGCTCATACTTCGCTGTGTTAACAAAAGTCTTCCATCATTGTTGAATAACAAAATTGTAAATGCTCTGTGTAATTTTCCATTAAGCAGGTGGCATTTTATTTTCTCTTCAGTTCCTACCTGATTATCGTTGCTGTCTACCAGAATTAAGTACTCCATACTATGTTTATCCTCTGAATACTGTCCCTTCAAATTCTTTGCCATTTATTGCATTCACTATTCTTTGAGGGATTTTTCCATTCACAAAGAAGACATTGGTTCCACTCTTAGACATATCAATAGCCTCCTTTATTTTACGATTCATTCCACCAGTAACATCCATTTTTACATCTGCAATTGTAGGTCTTTCTGTAGTTATTTCATGAATTAATTTTTTAGTTTTGATGTTAGAATATACTCCATCCACATTTGTTACGAAAATTGCAAGACGAGGTTTCAAGATTTTAGTCAGCATTCCCATTATTTTATCTCCAGATAATATGTAGAATTTATTTTTGCCAAACCACATGACATCTCCATAAGAGATAGGAATCAATCCGGTATTTGCAATTTTTGGAATTTCTTTAACTTTTTTTATTATTGGTTTGTTTTCAAAAATAAAATCAGTTGGGGGTAAGCAATATGGGTTAAGACTTGATTGAAGAAATGATTGAATAACTAGTTTGTTTAATTCTACCATGGAATTCTTGACAACTGAAACACCTTTGATACTATATCTGTCAGGTTTTGTATGCATGTCATATTTTACAGACCAGTAATGTCCGAAAGAACCTCCACCATGAACTATCATGTATGGCTCCTGCACCTTTCTCAAGTGAGAAGCAATTTGTTTAATTGCAGATACATTGGCTGTTAGTGGTTTTTGTTTGTTTGTAATTATTGATCCGCCTAGTTTGATCAAAATCATGATTTTTAACAATGATATGGCCGGTTTTAAAAAGTATCTCTCATACTTTTGCTTATAATCATTATGAAGGAGTTTTTACTTGGATTGCAAATAGCTTAATCCGTCAAAGTCTATCTTTGCGATAAAACAGTCACTAATTTTTTTCAAATTCTCTAGTGTAGCCATTGCATTAGACTCATCTACTAAAGAAATTACGCAACCGCCTCCCCCCGCCCCAGTTATTTTAGCTCCATATGATGTCTTGGATGCTTCTTTTATGAGAAGATCAAGCTTATTCGTTGACACATTTATTTTCTCTAATAATTCTTGATTTTCTGATATTAAAGAACCTAGTTTGTTTAGATCATTTTCTTTCAATCTCAACAATGCATCTCTTACCAATTTCTCCTCCTGTTTACACATTTCTGCAAACATCTTTTCATTCTTGTTTTTAAATTCTCTTACCTTCAAAACAATTTCTCTTGTGCTGTGAACCTGATTTGAGTTTGCTATTATCAAACTAAGATTATTTTTATAATCAATTTTCTCAAATCCACTTTTGTCATATGACATCAGTCCACCAAAAGTAGAGACAGATGAATCTGCGCCTGATACATCTTCAAATATCACACGTTCAGATTCTATAGATCTCTTTAGAACTTGCTCCTTTGATTTTTTATCAAATAGACCAGCAACTGATGCTGTTACGGCAACGCATGCAGCTGAGGATGATCCAAGACCTATTCCAGCAGGAATATCTGATTTTAGAACTATCTCTATGCCTTTGTTTTCATTAAATTCTTTCAAGGTTTCCTTTGCAATGTAGAAAAAAGGCTTCATAAACCTAGTTGATATTGAATTCAGGCCAGACGATGCATCCAAATCGATCTCTGCATTTCCCAGTTCTGATCTTATGCGTATCTTTGATTCATCTAAAAACTGAGAAGTTGCTGTAATTCTCTTGTCAATGGCACAAAGTATTGCCTTGACACCATATACTACAAAATGCTCTCCAAAAAGAATTACCTTACCTGGAGCTGATGCTGTTGATTTCATGAAAAAATGATCGATGCATATCCCACCACTGAATTTTTTTCGCCTGTGACATCTCCACTGGTGGCATACTTTGCTAATGTACCTCTAGTAGCGCCCAATTCTTTGCAGGCTATCATGGTAGAAGCTATCGCCCCATATCCACATGCACTAACTTGATTTTTCTGTAAAATGTTATAGAATCTGTCAACATCCATTTTCAATATGGGATCGATCAAAGATTTATCTTGCTTATGCGCAAATTCATTTTCTTCGTAATGTGTAAAGTCGGAAGAACCAATTATTACAGTTTTTTTATTTTTTACTATCTTTGATACGGACATGCCTATCTCTGCTGCAATATTGTAGGTCTGATTTATCAAAATTATGGGCAGTATCTTAAATTTATGAGAGTATATTTCTTGTAGCATTGGTATCTGTACTTCAAGACTATGATCTCTTGTATGCGAAAAAAAGTCCAATTCTATATTCTTTGATGCCTTGTTAATTTCAAGTGCTGCATCCGTATCAACTTCCACATCTCCAAGCGGTGTCCTCCATAAACCGTCTTTCATCGCAGCTATGTTGCAGCCGATCCCCCAATGATTTGGTCCTATGATTATTACAAGGTCTGGTTTTAATGAAGAAATTGCATAATAAGAATATGCGGCAATTGAGCCAGAGTACATGTATCCAGCATGAGGGCAAATGACTCCGATTATGTTTTTACCATCTGTTGAGGGAGGTAATTTTCCAGGGCCAAAACCATGTAGGAAACAATCTCTAATAGTTGACCTTAGTTCTTGTTGCGTTTTTGGATAGAACATTCCAGCCACAGCTGGTGTTCTTATCTGCATTGTGTTATTGCCTCTGATTTCTTGTTCTCAGTGGTGGCATTCTTTCAGATTCTTCTTCTAATTCTTCTTCTGTTATCTTAGTTTCAAAGTCTTCTATTTCGTATTTCATTGACTCGTCAACCTTGATATTTCCTTTTTGTAATAATATTTCTCTAGCTAATAACCAATAGATTGCAGCAAGAGATTTCCTGCCTCTATTGTTTGCAGGTATGACTAGATCAACTTTGGATGTCACGTTGTCTGTATTTGCAATTGCAATGACTGGTATTCCAGCGTTTGTAGCTTCCAAAATTGCTTGTTCGTCTACCTGAGGATCTGCCACGAGAACTAATTCTGGTTCTATGTAGTAGGGTAAAAGCGGATTTGTGAGAGTGCCCGGCATAAATCTCCCAAGCATAGGGGTTGCACCTATAAGTTCACAAAACTTTTCAATTGGAGTACTTGCATATTCTCTTCCGGAGCAAATGAATACCTTTGAGATAGTTGCCCTATTGATGAATTTGGCAGCTGTCTGAATACGAGACAATGTTTTCTTGCTATCTATAATGTAGAGACCTTCGTTTGTTGCCTTTGTAATGAACGGTATCATGAATTTCGTCTTAACTTGAGTACCTACTCTTATCCCTGTAGACAACACATACTTTTCCATGTGTTCAAATTCTTCTTGCTTAATCATGGTGTGTTCTTAAATCTCGACCATTCCACGTATTAAATCATACTCTGAGATACGCAGTAATTCATTTAGTTTAGCTATTCTTTCTCCGCCCATGACACCCACCTTTAACATCTTGGATTTTGTAGCGATTCCAATATGTGATATGTGAGAATCAGATGATTCTCCAGATCTATGGGACGTGATTAATTTTATGTTGTTTTTGGACGCTTCCTTTGCAAATTCAATAGCATCGTAAAGACTTCCTGCTTGGTTTACCTTCAAAATGGCCGCATTACATGCTTTTTTCTTTGCCGCATTCTTCAAAATTTCAGTATTAGTTACTAAAAGATCATCTCCAGTTATCAAGACGTTTGGAAACTTTTTCGTTAAGATGGCCATATCTTCAAAGGCCTCCTCATGAACTGCATCTTCAGCATATGCTAATTTGTATTTCTTTATTATTTCAGAAGCAAAATCAATTTGCTCTTCTGACGTATTCTCAAAACCTGCCCTGTCATAGACATATTTCTTTTTATTCTCATTCCATTGTGTAGTTGAAGCAAAATCCACTCCTAACGAAACCTCTTTTCCTAATGTAAATCCTAATTGTTCGCAGGCTCTTGTAGATACTTCCAATGCTTCCTCATTGTTGAGTTTTGGAGCCCAACCACCCTCATCTCCTCTCCCATTTGTGAATCCAGCGTCTTTTTTTGCTAATATCTTCCCAAGTTCTTTGTGCACTAAAAAATTAACTTCGATGGAATCTCTTATAGTTTTTGAACCAGTAGCACAAACTAATATTTCTTGAATATCTGGAGTTCCAGGGCCAGCATGAGCCCCACCACCTAAAATATTGCCCAGAGGAAATGGAAATCTAAGATCAGAATCTTTGGTTAATAATTTGAACATTGGAATTCCATCTGATTTTGCTGCAGCCTCTATTGATGCTATAGTGAGAGAAAATGCAACCGACCCACCAATTTTCGAATAATTAGAAGTTGAATCTATTTCTCTTAGTGCCTCATGAATGGATTTCAAATCAGAAGGATCAAGTCCGATAAATTTTTTTTCGTTTGCTTTTAAGATCTCAAGCCCTTTCTCAGGCTTGTTGTCTGGAAAACTTATTGCCTCATGTTTTCCTACACTTGCACCAGATGGCGCACAAACCCTTCCCATGTCTCCATTGTCTGTGATTACATCAATTTCTATTGTTTTACATCCTCTGCTGTTGTAGAGTAATCTCCCCTTTATTGACGCAACCCGTGCCATTCTACTCTAGCTCGGATTGAACTTCTTGCTCCCTTCTCCTTATTGCTTCATAAAATGGAATAACTTGATGAATCGTTTCCACTGCTGTTAACATCATGGTTCTACAACAATATCGTTTTAATCCCAAGGAATTTAGGACCTTTGCTGGATCCTCGCCACTTTTTACACGATTTTGGTACTCTTTGAATTTATCTGCAATTAAATTTCCACAAGTAAAACACCTGACAGGAATTAGCACATTTTAAAAAAGTAATCAAGGCTTATAAAAACCATACATGGGTATTGCATCTGCGGGAGTCGCCCAGCCTGGTCAAAGGCGCTAGCTTGAGGGGCTAGTATCTTAGGATTTCGAGGGTTCAAATCCCTTCTCCCGCACTTGACAATTGTAATATGGCAAAATCATCTTATTTGATAAAATTATTTCATTGTATTGTGATTTGGTAAAGCCCTTATTTGACATAAATTTTTGAAACCATATGGAAATTACAGTCAAACAAATGATGCAAATTGAGGAAAATGGCCATCAGATGGGATTTCTTCGAAAATTGATGATGGAAAATGCTGGAGCATCAACAGCAAGGTATCTCCTTGAGAAATACAAGAACTTGCAGGAAAAGAAAATCATGGTATTTGCAGGATTGGGTAACAATGGGGGCGACTCATTTGTGGTAGCAAGACATCTGACAGGATTTGGATGCAAACCAGACGTTGTCTTACTTGGAAATCCAGATAAAATAAAAACTGAGGAGTCTAGATCCAATTGGAAAATTCTAGAAAAAATGGATTCAGTAAATCTTATGGTTGCCTCTGATCCAACTTTGATTCTCCTTGATACGGACATAATTATTGATGGTATTCTGGGGACTGGAATTTCAGGTAAGATAAGGGAGCCTTATGCTACTGCAATAGATTTGATAAATAAATCTCAAGCCTTCAAACTGGCGGTTGACGTGCCATCTGGGTTGGATCCTGATTCAGGTTCTGTGATAGATAAATGTGTAAAAGCAGATGTAACAATTACATACCATAAAATGAAGATTGGAATGCCAAAAAGAGTAGATATGTGTGGAAAAATAATAGTTGAAAAAATAGGAATTCCTCCAGAGGCCGAGGTGGGAGTACTATGAAAGTTCACCAGCTTGAAGTAGGAAGTATGCAAAATTTTACTTACATACTTGAGGACGAACAAACAAGTGAAGCTGTAGTTCTTGATCCTTCATGGGATCTAGATCTAATAGTGGAGATAATAGAGAAGAACAGCCTACAAGTAAAATACATCATAAACACTCATCATCATTTCGACCATACTATAGGTAATGATGCCATGGTAAGAAAGACTGGAGCTAAGATCTTACAACATACGTCTTCAACACTAAAAAACGATGTGACAGTATCTGAAGGTGACAAAATTAGATTTGGAAATTCAGAACTTACTGTTATTCATACCCCCGGACATTCCAAAGACAGCATGTGTCTTGTTGGAGATGGAAAGATCTTCTCAGGTGACACGCTATTTGTGGGAAACTGTGGTAGAATTGATCTTCCCGGAGGTAATGCCAGAGATCTTTATCACAGCTTATTTGATATAGTTTCAAAGATGGATGAGAATCTGACTCTTTATCCTGGTCATAACTATGGTAGTTCGCCAACGTCTACAATAGGAAGAGAAAAGAAAACCAATTTTGTGCTTCAACCTAGAACAGAAAAAGAATTTTTAGAATTTATGAGCAGTGATTGACTTTTGCAAGATATAGAGATATTAGGAAACAAAAAAGAAGGCTTAGATTTTATCGATAAGACAAAGCAAAAGCGATTTGTTTTTTCCCTAGTGATATCATATACCGCAACCTCAGAAATTCAAGGAATCACAATTGCTGGCAAACATCCTGACCTAATAAAATATACCGGACCTGCAGATGCTGAGTTCATCCACTATGGACATTGTAAAAGTATATCTGTCATACCTATGACTCCTGATGGCAAACCCACACCAGCTCTTCTGACAAAAACAGCTTTAGAAGCAGCAAGTATACCAAGCATAGTAATTAATGCTGGAAGTAAGATTCCTCCAAAACTTCCATTCATAGACATGAATTTAGAATATGGAAAAAATATCTTAAACGAAGCTGCGTTAAGTCAAGAAGAGATAAGAAAAGCAGTAGAATATGGGAAAATAATTGGTAGATTTCTTGGTGCCTCAACTGACTGTTTAGTAATTGGAGAAAGTATTCCGGGAGGAACCACAACAGCACTTGGAGTACTGGAAGGACTTGGTCTAAAGGCACTGGTAAGCAGCAGTATGCCTGATAATCCCACACATCTCAAGACTCAAGTTGTAAAAAAGGCACTAAAGAGAGTGCAATCAAATGATCCTTTTGACATTGTTGCAGAGATTGGTGATCCAATGATACCTACAGTTGCTGGAATACTTAGTACCTCATCTGAAATCACAAAGGTGCTATTGGCTGGTGGGACACAGATGGCGGCAGTCTTATGTTTTGCAAAAAGTCTAGATTTTGGCGGTAAAAACACTGCTATAGGTACCACCTCCTATGTTGCAGATGACAAGTCAGCAAATTTAGCTGAAACGGTTGCCCAAATATTTGATATACCAATACTAGTTGCCAAACTTAGACTTGGCCAATCTAGTATTCCAGGTCTTCGTTCCTATGCTGAAGGATTTGTTAAAGAAGGAGTAGGTGCAGGAGGAGCTTCTATAGCATGTATGTTAAAAACTGGAATGGATGCAAAAAAATTACTTGCCCTCACAGAAAAAGAATACCAAAAAATTACTTGACTGTCACAGATTTTGCCAAGTTTCTTGGATAATCAGGGTCCGTGTCTTTTTCAACAGCTGCATAATAAGCCAAAAGTTGGACAGGCACTATTTCCACTAAAGGATACATGGATTCATCCATCTGTGGTATCTCTATCCAGTAATCATAAACATCGCTAGGCTTGTCTGAAATCCCGATGACCTTTGCACCCCTGGCCTTTATTTCACGTGCACTAGTTAATGTATCAGAATAGGTAGAATCACTTGGATTGATCATAATGACGTATGTATTAGAATCCATTAATGCAAGCGGCCCATGTTTTAGCTCTCCTCCGGGAAGACCCTCTGCATGTATGTATGTGAGTTCCTTTAACTTTAGTGAAGCTTCTGACGCTATAGGATAATGGATTCCCCTTCCAAGTATGTATATGTCAGAGACATCTTTGATCTTCTTTGCTATCTCCTTAATCTTAGAATCGTCAGAAAGAATCTTTTTGATTGCCTCTGATGCTTTGGTAAAGTCCATGCCAGCACTACCATCACATATCTTATCGGTCATTTTGTATAATATCGCAAGTTGTGCAGTGAAACTCTTTGTGGCAGCCACTCCTATTTCAGGACCGCAACCTAGTCCTATGGATATAGATGATAAATGAACTAGGGATGATGTCATTATGTTTACAATTGAAATAATTTTGGTGTCTGCTTTCTTTGCAATATTTACAGCCTCCAACACATCTGCACTTTCACCACTTTGAGATAATGCTATCAAAGTGGACTGTTGCTCAAAAATATCAGGAGAAAAGTGTGCCTCACTTGAGATTATTGGCTCTATCTTGATCTTTGCATATTTTGAAAAAAGGAATTTGGCTACAAGTGCAGCGTTATAGCTTGTCCCGCTACCAGTTATGTAAAGTGTTTTTGCATGTCGAACAAAATCAGTTGCTAAATCAAGTTCAAGTTTTGTGTTATTTCCTGCATTTAATATCGTCGCAGGTTGCTCTGATATTTCCTTGAGAGTAAAATGTGCATATTCTCCCTTGTACACATCAGCAAATTCCTTTGATACCTTGGTGATTTGATGTTGTACCGGATTTGTGTCAAAATCAAAAATCTGAATTCCAGATGCGTTGATAATTACAAATTCTCTATTATCCAAATAAATAACCTCATCTGTGTGTTCCACAAACCCTAAAACATCACTAGAAATGAAGTATCCTTCTTTTCCAATTCCTATTATGAGAGGTTCATGAAATCTTGCTGCAGACAATGTCCCATCTTCAAAAACAGCGACAAAAGCATAACTTCCCTTAAGATCAGAAACAGTATGAACCATTGACTGCTTTATGTCTCTAGTTTTATCATAGTGGTATTGAAGAAGATTTGCAATTACTTCACTGTCTGTCTGACTTTTGAATGAATAACCACTCTGTTGAAGTTTTCTCTTTAATTCCTCGTCGTTTTCTATTATTCCATTGTGAACAATAGCTATCTCTCCAGTGCTAGATGGATGGGGATGAGCATTTGTATCAGTAACCATGCCATGTGTGGCCCATCTTGTATGTCCTATTCCGACAGTTCCAGAAAGTTCGTCAAGTCTTACTGCCTTATTTACTTCAATTACTTTTCCTACCCCCTTTCTTACTAGAATATGATTATTAGAAAATGTAGCAACTCCGACGCTGTCATAGCCACGATACTCCATTCTCTTTAGGCCCTTGACTATTATCGGTGCAGCTTGGTTGAGACCTAGATATCCTATGATTGAACACATATCGTTATTTTATGTTACTTCTGGATAAATAATAATTGTGTATGTTTTACTCAGCTGGCTGTTCAATTTTTACTTCTTCAGTGGGTTTTTGCTTGGCTTTACCAAAGTCTACCTCAGGTGACAAACTTATCTGGTTTTCTTCTTCTACAGTGACAGTATATGATGGGATGTTTATTGTCCTCTCTCCTATCATGACATGTCCATGTACAACGGCTTGTCTTGCAAGGTAAGGACTTTTGATATTGGCTTTTTTCTGAATTACTGTTTGTAATCTGCGAGACAGTAAATCAGTTACTTTCAGATTCAAAACATCATCTAAGGTGGAATCTTCTTTTACTAATCCTATTCGTGTCAACGAACTCATGAGAATTGGCTCTTTATTGCTTCTTATCTCTTGCGTTAAAGCCAAAAGAGATCTCGCTTGATTTCTTATTCTGGAAAGTTCTGTATGCGCTTTCCAAAGTTCTCTCTTGTTCTTAAGCCCGTAAGTGCCAAGAACGTATAGTTCTTCACTCAATAGATCATAGTTTAGAGGTCGTTTTGGCTTTCTCCACATTTTACGAGAATTCTTTGGATGATCTCCCATCTATCTCACCTATTTGGCCTTCTTTTCCGTAGCTGGCTTTGCAGTAGATTTTGTATCCTTTGCAGGAACCGCTGCTCCTTTTGTAGCAGCTGCAGGAGCTGTCGCGCCTTTCTCAGTTGAAGTAGCTGCAGGAGCTGTCGCGGTACCGGCTGCAGGAGCTGCTGCACCTTCAACTGGTGCACCAGCTGGTAACACCTTTCCACCCTTACGAACTCCTACTGCACCACCTTTTCTGCCAGTTGTGCGAGTTCTTTGGCCTCTTACCTTTAATCCATAAGTATGACGAAAGCCTCTCCAACTATTCATTCCCTTTTCTCTTTCAACATCATTTCTTACATTGAAATCTACGTCAGAAGTAATCAAATGTAGATTGCTACCTGAATCCATGTCTTTTCTTCTGTTAAGGAACCATGGAGGAATATTAACCGATGATGGATTTCTCATTGCTTTTTCTATCTCTTCAACTTGAGACTCAGTGAGAAAACCTACGTTACTATTAGGATTTATTTTTAATATATCTAAGATGGATTTTGCA
>JBARDK010000031.1:0-14684 GCA_049795075.1 Nitrosotalea sp.
GATGCATAGTGGCAGGCCAGCATCCCTTCGTAGTGATGAGCTGGCAAGACTCATCAAGGCGCGTATAAAGCGGGAGGCTGTCTTTTCAGGCATATCAAAGAGCTACTGTGTTGGGCTTGTAGATGTAGTAAACTCGACTGTAAACACCGCGCGCATCTCAAACTCAAAGATGGGTGAGTACTATGGAACGTTTTTGAATGCCATGTCTACCATTGTGCAAGAGTTTGGCGCAAAGGTTGTAAAAAACATAGGCGACAGCCTGCTTTACTATTTTCCAAGGACTGACTATGACTCTGACAAGGACTCGTTTCTTGATGTACTAGAGTGCAGCCTCTCAATTGTTGACTCTCATGGTATCATAAATGAGATCATGTCTGAAAAGTCCTTTCCGCAAACTGACTTTAGGGTGAGCGCAGACTATGGTACCATTGCAAAATCCTTGACTCCTGCAGAAGATATCTTTGGACCAACAGTGAATCTCTGCTCCAAGATTAACGGCACCGCATCTCCAAACGGGGTTGTAATAGGGGGAGACCTGTATCAGATTGTAAAATCATTGAAGAGCTATGAATTTGTCCTGCTTGGGTCATATAGCTTAGGGCTAAAGTTCAGCTATCCAGTGTATACCGTAACCCGGCGTCCTTCCAAGCTTAGCTTAAAGTACAAGTGCTTAGCTTGAAAAGCAAACTAGTGTAATATCCAACGAGTTCTAATAGTTATCATGAGTTACCAAGACAAAATAATTTGTGTACAAGGTGGTGGGGGAGGGAACCTTGTTGCTATTCTGTGCAAAGAGATTGATGCATGGGACTTGGCCCTCCGATACTAGTACCGAATAATCTTCTAGAGCAATATTCCTTATTAGAAACGTGAATGCAAAATAGACGTTTGCTTAGATCAAGTAAGAACAAGATCGAAAAGATTGCCGAGGTCTTGGGCCTCTTAGAGGAGAAGGGCAAGGGAAGGGACTGGTTGCTAGAAGAACTAAAGCGTCACAAGATAAAACTTGGAGTGATTCCGACAAACGCATACGACATCTTGCGTGCAGCGCCAACTAATTTTATATCTCACATATCTCGTTTGCTAAGAAATGACGAGTTTTTGATTGAAGACGTGCGTACCTTGACCAAGACCTACCACTGGTTCTTCACTGATATCGTAGGCAGCTCCGATCCTTCTATATCCACAAAGGAGCAGGCCCGAAAAATTCTTGTCTTGACTGACATGATTCGCAAGTCAGACGCATTCTTACATGGCGGTCCAAACTCTGCCACTGTTCTTACAACAGGCGATGGTATGGTGATTGGATTCTCTGACAGCTCAGAGCAGCCGCTGCGCCTTGCAATAGAACTGCACAAGGCAATCTCAAGATACAACCAACTTAGGACTACAAAGGAGAAGCTCTATGTTAGAATTGGAATTGACACGGGACCTGTATATTCAATAAAAGATATCAACAGGAACAAGACATTCTGGGGTCCTGGTATTATCATGGCAAGGCGTGTGATGGACCTTGGCGGTGCGATGCAGATCTTTGCGTCGTCAAGAATTGCAGACGACATTCGCAAGCTTTCTCCAGAATACAAGGTAATCATGCATCCTGTGGGGGACTATACAATAAAGCACGGCGAACAGCTCTTGATCTATAACATCTATGGGGATGGATTTGGAAACAAGAACACTCCAACAAAAGGCAAGGTGCAAAAGAGCAAGGCGGCAGAGCAGGACCTCAAAAACAGTAGTACATTTTACTTTACAAGCGTAGACCTCAAGATTGAAGTTACTGATCCTAAAACAATGATGACCCACCACAGCTGGACATGGGACATAAAAAACATCTCAGGAGAACCAAAGGACCAGATTTTTTATTATCTTGATGGTGATGTACCAAGAGATTTTCCTGACATGAATGTAATAGTAACTGACAGCAATGGCGAAGAGTTGGACATAGTATCCCTCAATGTAAACAAGCCATACCACAAGGAGTTCATTGTAAAACTAAACAAGCCACTCAAGCCAAACCAAAAGGGGCAAAAGATTACGTTAGAGTATGACTGGGAGGAACCCGAGCGCAACTTTTTCTACAAGGTCTCATCTGATTGTAATCTCTTGCGATACCACTGTACAACACCAAAGGGAGTTGAGGTAAAAAACAGGGTTCTCAAGGTAGACCCTGAGACCGGGTCCAAGACCCATGCGTCTCCTGCTGCCAAGGTACGATATCTTTCTGACCGAACTGAGATAACCTGGGAAAAATCAAAACTTTTGGCATATGAAGCGTACAGGTTTGAGTGGTGAGACAACCTTCTATCAAATCAAGTCTAAAACATTATTAGACATTAACATCATTTAAAAATAAACCCGGCCGGGTGGGATTTGAACCCATGATCTGAGGGTACAGCAAAGTGTTTTTCAGGCACTCGGCATTCCGTACTTGCCGACCAGACCGGCATTCTTCATACAAAATTTTCATAAAAAAAATGATCTTTGATTTTCAGTTGACCGCAGCTCAACTGTTGAAAATTATTTTTGATTTCATGACTCTGGCCAGTCGCTGCCACAGTCTGGACAGCGACCCCTGAACCCGCAATATCTTGGCTCTGGTACCACAACTGCATTGTCGCATCCGCATGACTGGCACTGGGTTTTTTCGTATATCATTTTTTATGTTCTGGGCTCTGTGCATACAAGTGTTGTAGTGCATCTAATCTCTGGGATCTTTCTTATCTTCATTGTTATGATATCCCTGAGTTCGTCTGGCGAGTCTGTCTGAATCAATGTCAAGATGTCATGTCTCCCAATTGTCATCTCTGCCTTTCTTATTGCAGGAAATGTTTTTAGCTCATCTAAGACCTGAGTCTCGCTGCCACTCTCGCAGTTTATCATTAGGTATGCTCTTGTTATGGTCTTTGTCTTGTCGAGTTGAAATGTCTCTGACATGATATCAATATTGGAATGATACCATGTAATCTCTGCTTGCAAGATTAGCTAAGAGTTTGTAAGAGCAGCTAAGCACCTGATATCTGTACTGGGCTCCAAGTAATCAAGGAAATGGCAGCAAAGAACAACATAAGAGAGGCAATAGTAAGCTATGCAATTGAAAAAGCCCTGATTGAGTATGGTAACTCCTCCCATGAAGAAGTCTATTACAAGCTGTATCAGGAATATGCCTTGCACTTTGTGGATTGTTATCACAACCCTGATGTATTGAGAAGAGTCTTGCTGGAAACATTTGGGGATTCGTACATTGAGCTAGTGAGTCTTGTAAAAACACATCTTGGAGAATATGCGACACAAGAGCAAATTCGTAAATTTCTTACATCACTTGGGTAGCGGTTCTGTCAAATCTACGGTTGATCATATCGTGCCCTTGACTATTGTATTTTTTGTTCAGTATGGAATGGTAAATTCATAAATTTGATTAAATTTCTCATGAAAGATAATATTTTGATAATATTTGTCATCAATAGCAAGTAATGGTTAAAACCTTGAAATACTAACCACCGATGGGGGATTGTAAGATTCACAAGCACGGTATCAATATTTTTCTATCGTTTCTAGTACTTGCACTGGTTCTAGTAACAATCTCTCCTAACAGTGCCTTTGCAGATTACTCATTTCCAAATACAGCCGTTCAAATTTCCAACACAGGTCCTGATGATTATTTTCCACCCGCTATGGTCACATCAGGCAGTAATGTCTATCTTACTTGGTATGATGCAGTTCTGTCCGATGCAATGTTTGCAGTTAGCACAGATGGCGGCATGACCTTCTCCGCACCTCAAGACATAAGCAACGACGCTTCTGTATTAGACAATCCACAACTAGCTGTCGTGGGTAGCAACATCTACATCATATGGACTGACAACTCTAATGGCAACAACCAGATATTTTTCTCAACAAGCTCTAATGGCGGAAGTACATTTTCTACACCGGGACCACTTAGCGGCAACACTGACAGTGCAGGAGAACCACAGATTGCCACAACTGGAAGCTACGTCTATCTTACTTGGCAGGACACATCATCAAATCCTGGCTCAAAACCTGACATATTCTTTGACAGAAGTATAAACAGTGGATCAACTTTTGGTTCATCACTTAATATGAGCAGAAATGCAGCAAGTCACTCAATAAATTCTGCCATTGCGATATCTGGTAGCAATGTCTTTGTTGTCTGGCAGGATGATGCTCCTGGAAACTATGACATACTATATGAGAAAAGTAGTGATTATGGTGCCACATTCAATCTTGGCAATATGACAACCCCTGGTGCACCTTTGAATCTTAGCAACAACACAGGAAATTCTATTTCTCCCAAGATTGCAGTATCAGGCAGTGATGTCTATGTGGCGTGGGATGACTTTACCCCGGGATATGATGCAGCATTCTTTGCAAGGAGCACAAATGGGGGAGACTTGTTCTCATCACCTGTCAACCTTAGCATTGATCCAAGCGTATCACATGGAACAATTCCTATCTCAGAAAAGATTGCCGCTTCTGGAAGCAATGTCTATGTCATTTGGCCGAATACTCCACCCGGGGGAAAACCTGACGTCCTGTACCAGCGAAGTACTGACAGCGGAGCAACATTTGATGGTGGGACAACATCGACTCCAGGCGCACCAGTAAACCTCAGCAATAACTCTGGTACGTCTGCAAGCCCTGAAATTACAGTCTCTGGCAACAACGTCTTTGTTGTCTGGCAGGATGACAGTGCAGGTAGTGCTGGACAGACCAATATCTATACCAAGGCAAGTGATAACGGTGGTGCGACATTTGGCAGCCTCAATCTCTTAGTACCACCGTCGGAGCTTGACCCCGGAGCAACATCTGCACAGGTAGATACGGTGGGAAACAATGAGGTAGTTACATGGAGAGACAACGCATGTGGTGACAATAATTTAGCATGTAGCAGCAACGTGCATAACTTGTATGTTGGAATAGGAACTCCCACGACTATCAATATCATATTTGACCAGTCCCAGTACAAGATCGGTTCGAGCGCAACAATTACAATCGATGCTCCATCTGCTAGCACATCTACCATTACACCAACCATAACATCTACCTCTGATACCACAGGCATTACAACACTAGCATTCTCGCAAACTTCTCCGGGAAGCCATGTATACACTGGAACTGTTACCTTCACGAACAGTTCTACATCGGGTAGCTCATTGCATGTATCTGCAGGAGATACAGTTACGGTAACATACAGCGGTCAGTCTTCAAGCGCGACTATCTATCCTAGAACCATTTCATTTAATCTGGCAGCATATTTCACTGGTAGCAATATCATAGTTACTGTATTTGACGAGAATGCCAATACTGATCCTACAACTATACAAACGGTCATGGCCACACTTTCTGCAAGCAGCGGAGCATCTACCACACTAAATCTTCAGGAGACAGGCGTTGATACAGGAACCTTTGCCGGTACTGTATCTGGAAACTTCACTGCATATGTTGGAGATAAACTTACTGCAAGCTACCTTGGCTCAACAGCTACTGCAATAATAGTTTCCGGTCCAAATCCTGGAGGAGGCGGAGGTGGACTGGTACGTCCGGGTCTTGTACTTGATGCACTAATTGCAATAATCGGCCCTGCAGAAGGAGCAAATGTAATGGTACCACCATCATTCTTATTTGGTTATACCACCTCTGGCTCACAACTCTCAGATAGTCAGATAACTGCAATGACGCAATCGGATCCATTCAAACCTGTAATGCCATCAACAGACTCTTCAATTGACTTTCCATTTTACATAGATCAAAAGGGATTTGCGCTATCAAGAGCTGCAAATACAATAGAGACTAGCACAGAACAGGTAAGCAAACCAGTAAATCTAAAGTTGGTGTTGCACGACAATGAGCCAATAATTCATGTTAGCCTGTTTACAAATCTTCGAGGCCAGGCAAGAGACATAAAGGACAGTGATACCGCAATAATCTTTGACCAAGGCAAGCCGCCGAGCGTGATAGATCCTCACGGCTTCTTCTCTAAAGTAAATGTAACAGAAAGCGAGAATGGCATGAGATACGAGTTTGACTATAATATTACATTTGCAAAGCCCATGGAAAAATCTGATATTATCCTCAGGGCGTGGAATGATCAGCTTGCCAGTGCAGACATGGACATTATGGATGCATGGCAGGCAGATTCTGAAAACCAGACATCAAACACTGTAGGCACACCGGCTGTACCATCAAGTATCAAACCAGTGTTTACAGTTTCAAAAGCAACAAATCCGGACTCGGTACAGTCTCCCATACAGGCAGCAGGAAAACCTGATCTGAGAGAGACAATCATGGAGTGGGGTGGGTACTCTCCCACATCTATCTCTGACTCTGACCTGTTGAAGGCACTTGGAATCCAGGCTAATCACATCCCGTCGTGGTTTATGAATACTGTCAAGTGGGTTGTAAATAACCAGACAAGCCAGGGTGACTTTGTTAATACAATCAAGTACATGTACAACATGGGGCTAGTCAAGTAAGAAAAATCTGATAAAATCAGGATTTACAAATATTTTTTGTATAGATTTTTTTTAATTTTGAGATTTATCACAGTTTTAAAAAAACAGGATGAATAATCTTATTAAATAGAAATAGCGAGGGTTATCTGGGTTGGAACGTCTCATCGTGGGTATACTTGCTGTTCTTGTCTGTTGCTCAGTTGTAGCGGTAACATTGTGGTCAACAGCATCTGGACAGATCCTGTCAAGTGAAAAATTTCCTGTCCCTCCAACTACAGGGCAACCAATAATCTCTCTCTCATCTCTTGTAAAAATGCAATTACCGGGAAACCAACTCTACCAACTTTCTACTGGGCAAAAGATTCCAATAGGTGAGTGGTTTACACTTCCAAACGGAATGGGCATACCGACAGGAGAGATGTATGATCCAATTGGCCCAAACGCATACTATAACTATTTTACATTCTTTGAAGGCAGCAAGATAGTCAATGACTCGCGCGTCATAAGCAGCCTTATCAACGACAGCTATGTCTACCCGTCACAAAATCCAAGGCCTTCGATTCTATTCTACCACGACAATCTGCATGGCAGTTCATACGGCATCATCTGGGCAAAGCTCTGGATTAATCCACAATCCCCACCTACACGAAAGATATTTGCATATGCAACACTTAGCTCAACCGCCGATCCAACCGGTCTTCCAGTCATACTGGAAGCATCGACACCAAATTCAACACTTTTGACAAGCGTAAGCTACATACAATTCTCTTCACAACAAAATACCGATTACTCTGTTTATCATGCAGTACTGCATGTAAATCCGCAAGACAGTGTTACATTACTCTTCAATTACGGAGGAGCAACCGAAAAGGAGATCTTCCAAGTAAACACTAATGACGGGCAACTTCGATCTGGTGCACTTGGATCAAATGGAACTGTATCAAGTGGACTTGGAGGAACTGGATATAACTTCAAATCATCGCTTTATGGCTCTAATGGAATCAGCATTAACTGTAACGCAATGGGAGGAGACACTGAATCTGATGGCATATGTGATGACTGGAAACCTGGTGGCGTTCCACTGCAGGTTACACTAAACGGAGTAACATACTATGGCCCTCAATGTGGAGGCGCAGGACAGGACCTTTGTCCATCTCAAAGCACCCATGACTTGTATGTTGTGGCAGATGCGATGGGCTCTACATACCAGCTTAGTTCCTCTGCAATAAGTAACCTGCAAACTTCATTCAAGGGAACAAATGAAAATACTGCCTTGCTGCATGGCAGATTAGGTACTATCTTCCCAAAGGTACAGCTACACATTCAGACAGAGCCATCTTCTGAGAGCGCTTCAAGCTGTCCAAATGGTATTAACTTTCCAGGGACAAGCTCGGTAACCCCGACTTCGGGTACAATACCAAGTGGCACGTGTGATTTTAATGCAATAAAATCCTACGACTTAATGGTACCAGGCGAGTCCATCTCGCAATTCTATCAAAAGGCGGCAGTCTTTCATTATGCCCTTCTTACAAGTATAGTATCAGAAGATCCCGGCTCGTCTGGACTTGGGGAAGAATATGGCAACGACATGATGGTAACCCTTGGCGCATCGGGATTCTCCCCCAGCACAGCTGATCAGGAGGGAACCTTCATGCACGAGCTTGGCCACAACTTGGGACTATACCACGGAGGTGTGGCAACTGATCCAAACTGCAAGCCAAACTTCCTAAGCGTGATGAACTATCTCTACCAGCTTCCAATACTTGACCCTAACTGGTTCCTTGATTATTCCCAGTCTGCAATTTCGTCGCTTAACAACGGCCCAAACTATAAGGGTACTTCGCAAACACCTACTAACATCAAACCAGGTAGCATGACTATTGTATTTGGTACGCCAAATATATCACCTGGATATAATGCCATAACTGCTGGCCAACAAATTACATCTGACTCGAGCGGAATCCTAAACGAGTTTGATACCGTGACTTCGCCTGGCACCGCAATACCTGAATGTGGTGGCTCTAATCCGGTCTCATCACTCAATGGTTTCCAGGACTGGAGTACGAGCGCTATGAGTTATACCTTTTGGAACGGGCCAAACTATGGAATGAACGGAAACGATGTCAAGAGAATGTTTGACATCAGGCTAGATCAGATAGCAATTCAATTTAAAACATTAGGTATTAACAATGCCACTGATCCTACCGCTACTTCTGATCTAAAAAATGCAAAGAGCCAGTCAGACTCGTTTAACTTTGTAGGGGCAATCTCAGACCTCGACAAGTTACAGAATAGGACCACGGCACAATTCACAGTTACCGAATATAACAGCACGGAACCCGTGGTTGCAAGCGTCATAAACTCGTACGAGCTCGTAACAGGATATACGAATATAGCGTTTGGCTCTACATATGGAGCGATCAACTCAAATGCCACCATAACTGTCACTGACCCCAATGCTGTGGGTAACTCTGTAAATGTAGCGGTCAGATCAGACACTGACCAGAGCGGGACACAGATCTCCCTGAACCGCGTCAACAGCACAAGCGATCTATTTCAAGGCACTCTTGTCTTATCACCAGTGACTACAGTGCCGGGAAGCCAGCTTCATGTATCGACAGGTGATACTGCATATGCAAGATACGGTACTGTATTTGGAACCACGATGCAAGTTACTACAGATCACAGTCCGCCACCGCCAATGCAGGTGGCAATAACTCCAAGCGACTTTGGGTTTAAGACATGGCCATACCCGCCAATCACCTCAACCTCTGCACAATATCCGCAGTATCTCCACTTTGGGTTAACTGTTAACCAGACAGTTGGGCCATCATTCTCGCCCTCATCGACGTCAGGTCATGCCGGCACTCCAGTCACAGTATCAGGTTCGGGATTTGCACCGTCCCTGCAGTTATCATAAAGTTTGACGGTACACCGGTGGCAAATATAACGACTACTGCATCTGGATCAATTCCAAGCGGTGTCACGATTATAGTGCCAGCATCGACACCTGGTGCTCACGTGATCCAGGCAATGGATGGATTCTACAACATTGGATCAGCAGGATTTACAATCAAACCATGACTCTAGTCGGTGATAATCATTACACCGATAACTCTTGGAGGCAAGACAGGAGCCATCATTCTATAATGATTTACAATGAAGGGGAAACTTGATGTCTAAAGTGTTATCGCTTGTGTCAAGCCTCAAAGATAATTTTGAATATTGGGCGCCGCTTACGGTTGGATTCGTTCTGAACGGCACTGACAATGGTGACCAAACTATATGGTATTTTGATGAGCGCCCAGTAGGTCCAAGCTATAATATTGTTTACAACAAGACATTCCAAGACTCAGGTCCTCATACAGTTCGAGTGGAAACAGGAAAGTGGATTAATACGGGCTGGAAGCGTGACGCTACGACTGAATCTATTACAATCAACGTACGTTCTGCTCCACCGCAAAATGGCTATATAGGAAAAATTGATCAAATGGAAAGTGTTATCATCAACGGACAAAACATTGGAATTTCTGTTTCATCACCTGCTCTTACTCCAATCAATGCAAGTTGGATATGGAATTGGGGAGATAGCGCTACAGACGGTCCTCAAAGAAACTACTCAAATCCAAGTCATATCTACAATGAGGCAAAGAATGCGACTAAGAAATATACAGTACAGTTAGCTTTGTCCCAATATCTGGGACCGCCCCTTCAAGACCACTGGTCATTTCCTGTAATGGTTCTTTCCATAAAAACCCCCACGGGTGGCAATATTGTGATAACTGATACTTCTGGAAATCAGTATTTTTTTTGGGTTGGTGGCAAATTGTCTTTGTCTGTGCAGCCAGACAACAGTGATCCCAAAAGGACAGCTCCAATTTTGAGGGATCCCAATGCAACATATGAGTGGAGTCTAAAATCACCGCCGGGATCCAACGCTATACTTTCTAATCCAAATTCTCAAACGCCATCATTTGTACCAGACATATCTGGAAGCTACAACATGGCATGCAATGTAATGTCAGGCAATATCATTTGGTGGCCTTTATCAAAAAACATTTACATCCTGAACAAACCGTCTATAATTCCAAACATATCTCAAGATCCTACAGGAGCAGAGGTTATCGTGACCGGAGATGGGTTTCCCTCGGGAATAGACGTAGCGGTAATGGTGGAGGGATATCAGGGAATTAATACTTTGGAACCGGCTAACAGCTTCGGACAATTTACAACAAAAAACCCGCTTGATGTCACAGAATTGCCGCCAGGTACATACTATATTACTGCGACCGATACTCTAAATTACGTTAATCCTCCTGTAAGAGCAAAGTTTCAAATCCTAACGCCCACTAAATAATTAGCCAGAAGAAATACAAACATTCTCTCACTCAAGTAAAATTCAAAAATAAAAACCTGAAAGGGGGTTGAAGCTACCGCTATCTGTTGTCATTTTTTCGAGTATATGCAAACATCTCTAAAAAATGATGGTGATAACATACTAAGAATTTCCTATGTTATTGCAATGACATGTTGGGGGCAATAGCTAGTTTTGTGCAGTATTTACTTCTTGGTACATTTTGATAATTTTTTGATACATTGACTCTTGATTGTATGATGTCATCAACCTTTGATATCCATTTTGACCAATTGTTGATGCTTGATTTGAGTTTTTTATTATATCTAGAAGGCATTGTGCCCATATTTTTTCATCATGTGGATCCAAGACAAAACCTGTAGTTTTATTTGATACGATATCAGACATGGGTCTAACATCTGATACAAGAACTAGTTTTTTCTGTTCATATGCCTCAAGTATTACCAAGCCAAAACCCTCGCACAAGCTTGGAAAGACAAGTGCATTTGATTCTGCAATTATCTTTGATTTTTCTTCTGCAGTAACATATCCCCTGAACTCTATGTTTTTTTCTAATCCCATCTTTCTGACCGTCTCTTCAAGCGTCTTTCTGTGCGGGCCGCTGCCAACAATTACAAACTTGATCTCAGGCTCTGTCTTCCTTGCAATATCTATTGCCTTTATTGCCACTTCAAGGTTCTTGTAGAAAACAAGCCTTCCAACATATACAAACTGGAGGGGGTTTGGTGATACATTGCTTACCTGTGTTGGCTCTATTGCGTTATGGATTACATGTATTGGTTTTTTTGCGCCAAACTTTAGCAGGTCTTCCTTTGTGGTCTCGCTTACTGTATGGATGCAATCGTATCTCATCTTTATCATTAGTTTCTCAAAAAACGGGACAAGCCATACGTTTAGCCTTGAAACATCACTTTGTTTGCCCCACTCTTTCCAATAGTTTTTTCCACACAGTGAGAATATGTCATGGACTGTAGTGATGTGGGGCTTTGAGGTAAGGCTTGACAATATAGAGCCTGCAAGGACTGGGGCAAAGTTGTTGGAATGTATGATGTCTATTTTTTCGTTTTTTATTATCTTGAGGCCTACTCTTATGGCGTTGATTGAATATCTGATGTTGTCAGAAAACCCTGGCGGCAGTCCTCCCTTGTATTGTAGTACAGGTGGGACAAAGATTACTTGGATGTTCTTGTGCTCTTGATATATCTCGCCTGCAATCTTGTTTGTGATTACAAATACCTTGTTGTTGTTTTCTGCCAAGTTTTTTGCAACAATACTGAATACATATTCTCCGCCCCCCCTTGTGGTTGAGAAGAACTGGGAGAGCAAAAGGACATTCATGATATTGCTAAAAATATAATCACTCTAGAATCTTTCGCAGTCACGTGTTTTTGAGCTTGCTTTCAGAAAACGGTCCTGTATATCCCAGCAGTGTGTAAAATAGTCAAGGCGCCACTCGTGAAACCTAGAATCCAAACCTTCTGGGGCTAGGCAAACCCGTGGAGTAACATAATCCGTGAATGTAACTGATTAAAGCGGGCGGAGCAATTAACTAAATTTTATTTAGTACAAGAGTCTAATGTAAAGTCATGAAAACTAGAGTTTTACTTATGATTCTGTTTGGTGCCGGTATTTTTTCAATTGGTACCGTTTATGCTGCAATAACAACTTACACAGGTGCCGTCAATATACCTAACGGAGCCTCCTTGTTCTGGGGAGATAATGGAACTTCTATTGGGGAAACTGACAATACTGGTACGACTCTGGGAAGCTTCCTAACTTTAAGAGGATATAGTGGAATAATTTTCAAAAATCTTGGTACCAGTTCATTTGGTACTGGCAATGAAATTACAAGAGTCAATCCTACTGGAATTGTTATGGCAAATGGTGAATCATTTAGTTGGAGTGATCTTGGAATTTCAATTTCAAGAACAGACACAACAGGTACTACTAGCGGCAATTACTTGAATGAGAGAGGCTTTTCTGGCATACTTTTTAGAACAGGAGGTACGACTTCCTATGGTACAGGCACTGAAGATATGAGAATCACACCAAGTGGAAACGTAGGAATAGGAACATCCTCCCCATCCCAGAAATTGGATGTGATGGGGAATATACAACTTGATGGAAAAGGAAATATTACTTCATCCAACGACATTTGCATCGGTACTTGCTAGAATATAGTAAAAAAATCAAGGATAAGTTACTGGGTTATCATGAGTCTGTGATACAGTGATATGTAAAAGCATTAAATAGAAATTGAATTTCCAATCTCATAGGTTGCTTGACATAGATACGATAAAAAAAGTTGATACTAGTGGGATGTATGCAGTATACGATCAATGGCCTGATATTGCAAAACAGTCTTATGAATCAGATCATAAGACAGTCAATTTTCATGATATAGACCACATCATATTTGCCGGCATGGGAGGCTCCGGGGCAATTGGTGATATACTGACATCTATTCTTTCAAGGACGAACATTCATGTTTATAACATCAAGGGATATACCTTGCCAAATACAGCAGATGACAAAACTTTGGTCGTAACCACTAGTGTTTCGGGAAATACTGCAGAAACACTTTCTATTTTGGAAACTGCAAACAATCTCGACTGTCATATCTTGGCATTCTCAGCTGGGGGCAAAATGGAAGAACTTTGCAAGAAAAATAAGATCGATCATAGGTTTATACCGCAAACCCATTCTCCAAGAGCATCTCTTCCTTCATTTTTGTTCTCAATGCTAAAGATCTTGGGTCCAATACTTCCTATCGACAAAAAGGATGTGACTGAAGCAATAGATAATCTCAAAGTCATAAGGGAGAAAATTTCATCGTCTAATTTGACTAGTAGCAATACCTCGCTTGCTCTGGCAGAATGGATTTCGGGTATTCCAGTGATATACTATCCTAAGGGACTTGAGGCTGCAGCCATCAGGTTCAAGAATTCACTTCAGGAAAATGTCAAGCTTCATTCAATGATAGAAAATATCATAGAATCTTGTCATAATGGGATAGTTGCATGGGAGACCAACTCTATGGCGCAACCTATCTTGATAGAAGGTGTTGATGATTATGCCACAACTAAAGAAAGATGGAAGATAATAAGAGAATATTTTCAAATCAATGGTATAGGATATAGAGAGGTAGTTGCAGACAAAGGTAGCATCGTAACCAAGCTGATTTCTCTTATCTACATGCTGGACTATTCTACAATATATCGTGCAATTATGTCAAACATCAATCCAACACCAATAAAATCAATAGATTTCATCAAAACAAAACTAGTACATACGTAGACGTATCTTTTTTCAGGAAACTAGACTCTTCATGATATTTACATGTTGATAGCTATATCTAGTTCTAGATAATCGTACATTCACAGGCATTTATTATTGGGAAATGTTCCATTACAATAGATCTAATTTCGTAATAAGATCATAAAATTCAAATTAAAAACATTGATTATTTTTTCCAAGTCATTTTCTTATTGATTATATAATTGAAACCAAAAGTTATGAGAATTGCAGCCCCCTCACTTATAACATAATGTATGCCAAACCTACTGGTCAAGAGAATTAATATTGATTCATTAATTCCAAAACCAATAAGCGAAAAGGCATTGTATTTGACAAACCTAATCTTGACCATGTCAATCTTAGGAATTTTTGTAAATGTCCATCTCTCATGTATAAAAAAAGCTATAATCACTCCTATCTCGAGAGACATAATTGCAGAAAATGCATAAAAGATTCCAAAAACAGAAGTAAACAAAGTTGTAAAAAGTAAAACTACAGTAAAAGAGATCGCAACTCAAATAATAAATGAATGGGGG
>JBARDK010000032.1:0-19012 GCA_049795075.1 Nitrosotalea sp.
AGAAATATGTGAGAAAATCATCTTTAATCAAGCAACAGGTTTTTTTGGATTAGTCCTTGTGTTGTTTCTTTTGCATGTCTTTAAATTTGTCTGTCTGATTCCATTCTGATACTGCATCCAAGTCAGAACCAGATTTTTTACTTTTCACTTCATCTATGTGCACTATGGAAGGCAAGTTTACCCACTGTCCAATTAGTACTGCATCACCAATATTCAAAGATGAGAGCTGAGAAAGGAGGTCCTTGCTTAGTGATTCCGCAGCAGATGCTATCTGTTGCTGATCATCGTCTTGTACAATCTTCATTATTGCAAGAGAGCCCATCTGACTTAGAACATTGGGGTCTATGTTTCTTGGTCTCTGTGATACTACGCCTAGGCCAATTCCAAACTTGCGGCCCTCTCTTGCTACCTTTGAGGCCCAGTATTTAGTATCAGTGTGTTCTCCTTTTGGTATGAACACATGGGCCTCTTCTATTATGACAAATATTGGTGCAAGAAACTTGTAATTTTTTCTGTGTGTAGATTTGCCTTTTCTTTCCCAGACGGATTCCTTTCTCTGCTGTAAAAGTTCTTGTAAATAATATGACAATCCGGCATTTGCCTGTCTCTCGCTTAGTTCTGCTATGTTCAATACGTTTACCCTTCCTTCCTTTATCAAATCTACAGGATCCCCACAGTCCGGGTCTAGTATGTCTGAAAATCTATGCTTGGCATCATCTATTTTGTCTAAAACCCTGCTTGCACTGTCAGCATAGCCTTTTGTAGTGTGACCAAATGCAGCAACATTCTCTTCTAAAGATGACCAAAAGTCTTTTGCTTGCTTGACTGAATCAGTAAGTGATTCTCGCAATACTCTTTGTTGTTTGTCTGCATTCTCACGAAGTTCTATGACTTCGGCTAGTTTGTCTGCAGGCAAAAGTCTAGGATTTATTTTAGCCATCATGTAATTCATCTTGGTAACATCTAGATTTTCGTAGTCGTTATGATAGTCAAAGATAATCAGTGTACCATTTAATGTTGCAACATGTTGTGCTATGAGCGAAACAAGATTGCTTTTTCCCATTCCAGTCATTGCAAGAATGGCCAGGTGTCTTGATACAATTTTGTTTATGTTTATTTTTGCTTCAATGTTTGAATTTCTTAAGAGTGAACCTATCCTAATCCATTCGTTTCCAACAGGCCCAAATATCATCCCCAAGTCATGTTGTGTTGCTTCGAGAATTGAAGTTCCTGGGAGTGGTGGAATTGCAGGAATCATTACATGTCCTTTTTGTAACTTGTCCAAAAATCCAAGTATTCCAATCTTTACCGTGTAATTTTTGTCCCTGGAATTAATCTCGGCAACTTCTTTGCTCTCAACTGCCTCATCAAAATTTCTAACATCTGTGAGGGCGTCACTTGATATTGCAGACTTTTCAACTAGGCCAAGAATCTTGCCATCCTGTGAATCAATTATGACGTACTCTCCAACAGAAAGAGGTTTTGACGATTGTGCAGTTACTTCAGTTGGCTTTGATTCGCCAATTACAACACCTATTATCAATTCAGCACTTCCCTAGAACCGATCTCGTTTGCCAGTCCATATAGACTAACGAGTCGTGACAACTCTGAATTGGTTATCTTGCAATTCTCATGCGCTAACTTTAACGCGTATGGGTATCCTCCAACACTATTTTTTGTTAATTTATCCAAGAGGGATTTTATCTCGTTTTCGCTAGTTCCTGATCCAAGTAACTCAATCTTGATTAGTGGTGTGGAGTCTCTTAGTCTTGCATAAACATATGACACAACCTTGCCTGGCCCAAGTGAATTGTCGACAAATATCTTGCTAAAGCCAGGTCCCCTAACTGCATGATTGTAATAGAAGATGTCTCCCGCAGCAGAACCAAGTTTTTCAAATTGTTTTCTTGCCGATGATGTCTTTGATATGAAAACAACATTTCCTTTCTTTTTGATTGCCAAAGTGATAGAATTACCAAGTGAAGACTGTCTTGTGAGAAACTGTGAGTAAAGTGAACCGTCAAGTGCTACTAGATCTGCCTTGTCCACTGAGGCAATACAGGCTTCAACCTCCATCTTGCTTGCCTGCGTCTCAAGCTCTGGGGAAGGCTGACCTAGTCCTTGATTATGCTTCTCAGTTATGATTTGACCATCTGACTTTATTGATACCCCAGTAACCACCCATAATTCAAGCCCTTGAAACTTTGTACTGTTATAACTACTATCTATGCCTGCTATGACTGAATCCTTCTTCTGAGGCAAATAGTCAATCCAGTTTTCTCTGGCAGCCTGTATGATGTGCTCAAATGTTTCTCCCCTGAAGATGGATTTTACTTCCTCTCGTTTCTTTAGGGCATCGCGATAAACGGTATTGAGCATAAAACACCTTTACTTGTAAGGATAAAATGTTTCTCGTTTGAAATAGCTTCATTCCGCAGTTAACATAAAATCAACACCCAGCTAACTAATTATGGCAGTTATTCCTAGTACTGTTATGTTCCAAAATGAAAACACTTGGCCCAAGCATGTAGCTAATAATTCCGCCGATGAATTTCACCGCAAATTTGATCAGGCAGTAGAGGAAATCAAGAAAAATTTTGGCAAGAATTACCCAATGATAATAGGTGGAAAAGAGATATTTTCCAATAATCAGTTTCAAGTACATTCTCCTGCTGACAAGAATCTTGTTTTGGCAAACTTTCCGTTGGCATCAAAGGAAGATACCTTACATGCAATAGAATCAGCCAAGGAGGCTTTTCACAAGTGGTCTCTTACATCGTACCAAAAGAGATCTCAAATATTTCGTGAAGTAGCAGATGTGTTTGCACAGAACAAATTCAATCTTGCGGCAATACTGAGCTTTGAAAATGGAAAGAACCGACTAGAGTCTATGGGAGACTTGGATGAATCAATAGATTTTATGCGATTTTACGCAGAACAACTTGAGATAAACCAAGGTTTTTCAAAGGAAACTCAAAGCGCAAATCAAAATGAAAAAACTCGCAGTACATTGAAACCATATGGTGTCTGGGGAATAATATCTCCGTTTAACTTTCCATCTGCTATATCAATAGGAATGACCTCTGGTGCATTAATTACTGGTAATACTGCAGTATTGAAACCATCTAGTGATTCTCCGATCTCTGCCTACAAGTTTATTGATGCTATATATCACAAACTTCCTCCGGCAGTTGTAAGTTTTGTAACAGGTTCTGGTAGTATCGTAGGCAAGACCATTTTAGAAAGTTCTCTTGTGGATGGAATAGCATTTACTGGTTCAAAAGAGGTGGGGATGTCAGGCTTTAACGCATTTGTTGAAAGCACTCCAAGACCGTTCATCTCAGAGATGGGAGGAAAGAACCCTGCAATAATTACAAAAACAGCTGACTTGGAAAAGGCAACAGATGGTGTCTTGAGAGCAGCATTTGGTTACAGCGGTCAGAAATGTAGTGCATGCTCGAGGGTTTATGTCCAAAAAGATATTGCAAATCAGTTTGTAGAGAAGTTGATTGCAAAGACTAAGGTATTGAAGATGGGAAAACCATGGGAAAAAGACGTGTTTGTCAGTCCTGTAATAAATGAGGCGTCTTTGAAAAAATTCCAAAGGGCTACGGAAATTGCAAAAAAAGATGGCACGATAGTTTGTGGCGGTTCTGTCTTGTCTGATTCACAATTCAAGGATGGTAATTTCGTTGAACCTACAATTGTTGTAGGCCTTCCAAAAGATCATGAACTAATGCGAGAAGAGTTGTTTGTCCCATTTCTTTGTGTGGAAGAGTTTAACAACTTTGATGAGGCGATATCTGAAGCTAACAAGAGTAACTATGGGCTCACCGCGGGAATTTTTAGTCAAGACAAAAACGAGATTGAATTATTCTTCAATAAGATTGAAGCAGGTGTTACCTATGCAAATAGGGCAGCTAGCGCCACAACAGGTGCAATGGTTGGAGCTCAGCCTTTTGTGGGATGGAAATATTCTGGAATCTCAGGTAAGGGTGCAGGTGGTGCTTACTATTTACTTCAATTCATGCGTGAGCAAACTCAAACACGATGTGAGTGAAGAAAAGAGCTTCCAAGAAGCAATATGTTTCGCTTTCTTTCCTTTAGCCGTCTTATTGAATAAGGAAGCCAATTGGTGCCATACGGTATGTATTCTGATATGGAAAAACCACTTTTGATCAAGACTAGCTTTAGTTCGTCTCGTATTCCCTTTAACATCTGAAACTCAAATTTTCTTTCATTTTTCTTTGATAAATCCATGGCAAGTTCAACCATCTTTGAGTCATGAGTTGCTATTGCAAACTCATTACCGTATGAAAAAAGTATCTTTGTGAGTTTCTTGTAGTTTTCATCTACTTCATGTCTTGTTTTGTAGGCATTCTTCTTACTCTCTCTATATGCTCCTTTTACCAATCGAATTTTTGCACCATGCTCTAATAGCATCTTGAAATCCTGTTCAGTACGCTTGAGGTTTGCCTGCATTGCAATGCCCAGTCTCTCATATTTTTCAAATAGGCTTAGGTAGATCTTGATGGTGCTATCAGTATATTCTGAAGACTCCATGTCTATCCAAACAAAGGACTGGGAGGACGCTGCTTTTTCTATTATTTTTTCAAGATTGGCCATGCAGTCTTCTACGCTTTTAGACATGCCCACCTGAGTTGGCTTGACTGATATGCCTCCAGAAATCTTGGATTTGCGCAAGTTCAAAACAAGTGTTAGATATTCTGATACTGTATCACTGATCTGATTCTTTGACGTCATGTGCTCGCCAAGCTTGTTGATTACCGCATTCATTCCGTTCTTGTTTGCGGTCTTGGCAGATTGAAGGGCGTCATTCATGGTATCGCCTGCAATCCATTGTTTTGCTATTCTGAAGAGAAATTTTTCTATAAGTGTAGATTCATGTGTTTCCAATTCTAGAACTTGCTCCACATTAACTCAGCAAATTGTATAATTCAATTTTGTGTTATGTACCTCTAAAGCCGATAACAGATTTAACAAGGTGTCTTGCCAAAAGTATTGATTTGAAAAGGATAGGGCTTTTGGGGTGTGGCGCGATAGGGACAGAAATAGCTATTGCTATAGACTCTGGCAAAATTTCTGCAAAACTTACCCATGTATTTGATTTTTCCAAAGATTCATCACAACGACTAGTCTCAAAACTAAAAAACAAACCTGTGATAACAGAAAATGCTGGCCTGCTGGCAGCATCTCCAGTAGATCTGATAATAGAGGCTGCTTCCCAGAATGCAGTTAGAGATAACGCATTATCTATCCTTCAAAATAGAAAAGACATGATGATAATGAGTGTGGGCGCACTGTTGGATGAGTCGATATTTGAGATAGTGTCAGAGGGCTGCAAGGATTTTAACAAACGAGTCTTTCTTCCGTCTGGAGCAATTGCCGGACTTGATAGTATCCGAGCAGTAAAGGACGAATTAGAATCAATAGTACTAGTTACAACCAAGAATCCTAAAGCACTAAAGGGAGCAAAATTTTTCGAGACTTCAAAAATAAATCCTGATGAAATAAAAGAATCTACTGTGATATATGACGGAACAGCAGAAGAGGCAGTAAGGCTGTTTCCTGCAAACATTAACGTCGCAGCACTTATCAGCTTGGCTGGAATTGGAAGCACAAAAACCAAGGTAAGAATAGTCGCTGACCCAAAAACTGACAAAAATACTCATGAGATACAGGCCAGTGGAAAGTTTGGAAAGTTTTCGATAAAAATTGAAAATATCCCAAGTGAAAGCAATCCAAAAACAAGCAGGCTCGCAATTCTTTCTGCAATTGAATGCCTAAGGAAGATATGTGACGGAGAAATTCAAATAGGAACCTGAATGGCAAATATTGCCACAATGATTCCCCTTGACTACAAATTTGTCAATATCACGACCCTTTAAATGGAAAGACACGCCAGCTTTATTCTGAACAATGGACCTAAAATCAGAAATTCTTAAACTAAAAGAACAAAAGGACGTGTTGATTCTTGCTCATAATTACCAACTGCCAGAAGTGCAAGATGTTGCAGATTATGTAGGTGATTCATTAGGGCTTTCTCGTCAAGCTGCAAAAACTAATCATAAAACAATTCTATTTTGCGGAGTGCATTTCATGGCAGAGACTGCTGCAATTGTATGTCCTGACAAAAAAGTGCTTATTCCAGACTTGTCAGCCGGGTGTTCTCTTGCAGATACTATTAATGCTGATCAAGTAAAAAAATGGAAAAGTGAGCACCCAAGTGCGGTGACGGTAGGATATGTAAATACGTCTGCTGAAGTAAAAGCCGAGCTTGACTATTGCTGTACTTCATCTAATGCGGTTAATGTAGTAAAATCAATTCCAGCCGATAAAGAAGTGCTCTTTTTGCCTGACATGTTTCTTGGCTCATATGTAGCCAAAGTGACAGACAGAAAAAACATGTTCATCTGGGCAGGAGAATGTCACGTTCATGCCGGTATACGACCACAAGAAGTACAAGAAAAACTAACGCAATATGCGGGTGCCGAGTTTTTGGTTCACCCGGAGTGTAGTTGCACTTCGTCTATCATGTATGATGTTGCATGTGGGGATTATAGTAACAGGCAAGTTCAGATCTTGTCAACAGAAGGAATGATGAATCATGCAAAGAATTCTAACGGAAAGACATTCGTTGTTGCTACCGAAACAGGTATACTGTACAGAATGAGAAAGCAAAACCCTGAAAAAGAATTCATACCAATGTCAGACTCTGCCGTTTGCAAATACATGAAGATGATAACACTTGACAAGGTCTATTTGTCATTGAAGGAAGAAAAATACGAAGTCAAGGTTCCAAAAAATATTGCACAAAGAGCACATCTAGCTATAGAACGTATGCTTGCAATCAGTTAACTTCAAGACTCAAATCCAATCCTACAACAGAACTAGTTAACCTGCCAATAGAAATGATGTCTATGCCAGTTCTGGCATATGATTTTACATTTGACGCATCTATTCCACCTGACGCTTCAATTTTTATCCCTTTTCGAAGATTGAATCGTTTTAAGACTTGGATAATGTGCAAGATCTCTTTGGGCGATATATTGTCAAGCATTATGATTGACGCCCCCCCTCTTGCAGCTATTATTGCATCATCAAGGTTTTCAACTTCTACTTCGAATATTTTGTATCGTTTTTTAGCAGAGCGGACTATGTCTTGTAATGACTTTGCAACTGCCAGGTGGTTATCTTTTATCATGACCATCTGGTCAAGGGAAGTTCTATGTTTTCTGCCACCGCCTATCTCTATGGCCTCTTTGTCAAAAATGCGCAAACCGGGAGCAGTTTTTCTTGTGGAGTAAAGTTCTACTTTTGAATTTGCGCTTTTGATAATTTTTACCAACTTGTTTGTCTGTGTTGCAATTCCACTCATCCTTGATAGTAAATTAAGTGCCGTCCTCTCACACGATAAAACTGAGTATGCAGGACCTGATATTGTCATTATCTTGTCGTTAGGCTCTATCTTATTGCCGTCATTTTTTAGAATTCTAACTTTGCAGTTTCTCGAAGTAAATATTTCTTTGACATATGATGTTCCTGCAACGATGCCTCTTTGACGCGAAATTATGATTGCGGAAATTTTTTTTCTTGGAAGAAGCTTACTTGTAACGTCACCTTTGCCTATATCCTCTTTGAGAAATGTTTTTAGTGCTTTTTTTGCACGATTGTGCAATCTAAGTTACCTTGAGGGCGTATTTTCCTTTTTCAGTTATTCCTAAAGATTTTGCAATGACTGAGTTTATAGGGTCCACTATGAGAACAGCCCCACTCCAGTCAGGTGTCAGGTCTGTTGATTTACAAATTGCGCATACCTTCGCAATGGTTACAAATTTACACTTGCGACAAGCCATTTCTCTAACCATTTTTTATCACTTGATTTCTGCAGCTTTTTTAGTCTTTTCAGCTTGTGGCGTTGGAGGAGATTTTGCCTTCTTTATCTCTTCTTCAATCCATTCATCTGCACCAAGGAATGGTTGTCTGCAAGTTATGCCCACTTTCATTGCGGCGGTCTTACCTAATGACACTGCAGTAATTCTTGCTCGAAGCGTTGTACCAATCTTCATGGTTCTTCCACTCTGGTTAGCCAAAATCATACCTGACTTTACATCACTCTTTAGATAGTCATCCATTATTTGTGACAAGTGTAACAAAGCATCTGTTGCACCAATTCTTACAAATGCTCCAAAGTCTGTAATTTCTACAATTTCGCCTCTGACAATTTCTTGAAGCTTTGGATGGAACGTAAGTGCGGTAAACTCTACTCTGTGATAAGTACCTCCGTCTCCTGCAATGATTTTGCCCATCTTCTCGACTTTGGTATCCATGATCATTATGACATAGCCCAATTCAGGATTTATCATACTTTCATACTTCTCTCTCAAAATTGTTATGGCTGCCTTTTTCAGTGACTCGCCAAATAATTTTGGAGGAATCCTAACTACATCAGTAAGTGTTGATATAGAAAACAATCAAAAAAACTTGCAAAATTTGAATTTATGAATCTTTGGATGGCTTGTATGCTATTTTTGCCTATGTTTAAATATCGTACTAAGGAATTTTTTATTGTATGGTATCAGTTGATGAGGTTTTACAGACACTAAGTACAGTAATTGACCCGGATCTCAAAAAAGATATTGTCTCAATGGGCATGATAAAGGATCTGGAGATAAATGGCAATGATCTCAAGTTTACTTTGGAATTAACTACTCCTGCATGTCCTTTCAATGAACAGATAGAACAAGATGTTCGCCAAGCAATATCGAAGATTCCTGGAGTATCAAAGCCAGAGATCAAAGTTACTGCCAAAGTCATGGAAGGCCGCGCGCTCAGCATGGACGAGATGCTTCCTACTGTTAAGAACATCATAGGCATTGCAAGTGGAAAGGGTGGAGTGGGTAAGACAACTGTTTCTGTAAATCTTGCACTGGCTCTTGCAAACACTGGTGCTAGAGTTGGACTTCTTGATGCAGATATTTACGGTCCAAGTGTACCGCTTATGCTCGGAATGGGAAAAGCTGCACTGGAAGTTGAAAATAACAAACTACAACCTGCAGAATCACACGGATTAAAAGTAGTATCATTCGGATTCTTCGCTGATCAGGAACACCAGGCTGCAATATATCGTGGCCCCATAATTTCAGGAATTTTAAAACAATTTTTGGTAGATACCAACTGGAGCGATCTTGATTATCTAATTGTAGACCTTCCGCCAGGAACGGGGGATATCCCATTGACACTCGCTCAAACCATTCCTATTACTGGTATAGTAGTTGTAACTACTCCTCAAGAAGTTGCAAGCAATGTGGCGGTAAAAGCATTTGGCATGTTCCAAAAACTCAATGTACCAATTATAGGTGTGATAGAAAACATGAGCTACTTCAAATGTAATAATTGCAATACTGATCATTATATCTTTGGCAAAGACGGTGCAAAAAGAATGGGTGAAAAACACAGCCTGCCATTCTTGGGTGCAATTCCTCTAAATCCCGGTATAATGGAAAGCTCTGACAGTGGTAGACCAGTACTTGTCACTGATCCAAATTCTCCTAATGCTCAGGCATTTATGACTGTGGCAAAGAATGTGGCAGCAAGATGCAGTGTGATTGCAAGCCAGCTTAGTGAGGAAATGACTGCAGAAGCAACTACATAAAAATAGAATAAAACAAAGGTATCTTGTGCGTCTGCCAGAAAGTTTGCGTGATAGTCTCAAAAAACCTATGGGATTATTAATTAAAGACTCAGAGGTAACAAAAGATAACATTTTACGAATTATGCCAAAAAATGTCTTTTTGATAACAGTAGGAGATGCTACAACTGAGAAGATGATAAAATTTGGGCTTGACCCATCGCTGCAGATAGTCGATTCACTGGAAAAGAGAAACAAGAGAAACTTGCCAACTGGAAAAGTAAGAACAATTCTTGAATGCGTAAACCCAGCAGCCGAGATCACTGACGAGAGCATATCTGTCATAAAAAAAGCCTTTCAGGCAGATGTGCCAGTTAGAATAATCGTAAAAGGAGAAGAAGACCTGCTAGTCTTACCTGTTGCCTTGCATGCCCCAGAAAATTCTGTTATAATGTATGGGCAACCAAATGAAGGGCTAGTCATTGTAAAGGTAACCGAAGAGATAAGAAATAAGGCAACTAAGATTATGAATTCTATGAGTTAGTTGGGGTATGATGACACGGTGGCTGTATGATCTGTGATTAAGCTACACAAGTTCTGACCCTAAATAACCACTTTTTTGGTAAACTTGAAAAAATCCACAAACTCTTGTACGATATTTGACAATTCCAATTAAACTATTTCCCGAAGATTCTCAAACAATGAAACATGATTTAGACCTGAAAGTTAAGATATTGGAGAAGGTTGGAATCTATTCAAACAGATTTGGAATTTCAGAACCCAAACTGTTGCTAACAACCCGAGAAGTTCTTGACATGCCAAAGGAAATTACCCATGGCAGGAGGACTTCGGCTTACAAATACCTGGGCGTATCATATTTGCAACACAATCTGGTATTTGTCAATATCAAGAAAATACCTGATGACAAGACACTTGAAAATACCATAGTGCATGAGCTCATTCATTTTCGATTTCCATACCTGAGTCATGGAAAGCGCTTCAACAAGCTTGTAAGACAAGGCCTGGCAGGAAAAATTTTTAAACCATATAGAAAAAGAGTGTAAAAATTCGTCTTAAAATTATTTTAAATCACGTCATTATAACGTTATATGCGAAAAGTAGAATAAACTTATATAAATACCACATAGAGTCTTACTTTCAGATGACGCTCAAAGAAATGATTCCGGTTGGTGCGTCAATCATATCTTTTATCATTGCAGCAGTGCTTGCAGCATGGGTATCTAAACAAAAGCCTGGAACACAACAGATGCTAGATATTTCAAATGCGGTAGGGGTAGGCGCAATGGCATTTTTGAGAAGAGAGTTTAGAATTGTTATTCCTATAGCCATAGGTCTTGCGGTCCTGATTGGTGCTGCAATTGGCTTTACCAATGGTATTGCTTTTGCTGTTGGTGCAGGACTTTCTGCTATTGCTGGATTGATCGCACTTAAAATTACAGTAAAGGCGGCGGTTCGAGCTGCAAATGCATCTGGAAAAGGGCTTGGACATACATTTGCTCTTGCATTTAGGGGCGGGGCAACAGTAGGTCTTGCCGTGCCTGCCATGGCTCTTCTGGGCATGAGTTTACTCTATTTTGCATTTCCAAGTCCTATCACAATTGCCGGCGTTGGTATTGGTGCTAGCTTGATTGCCTTGTTTATCAGAGTCGGTGGAGGAATCTTCACAAAGGCTGCCGACATGGGTGCCGACTTGGTAGGAAAAGTGGAAGCAAATATCCCAGAAGATGATCCACGAAATCCAGCAACGATTGCTGATAACGTGGGAGACAATGTAGGTGATGCAGCTGGAATGGGATCTGATATTTATGAATCATATATTGTAACAATGCTTGCATCATTACTGATTGCTGGGCTGATTGGAACTCCTCAGAACTTGTTTTATCCGATGTTAATTGGTGCTTCCGGATTATTTGCATCTATCATTGGTATTGCAACCATAACTCCCAGAAAGATGACGGATGTAAACAAGCCACTTGCCAACGCATTTTATGTTTCGGCTGCAATAGCGATTGCACTTAATTTTGTTTTCACATATCTGTTTCTTGGACATACAAAGATCGCGTATGCACTGTTTGGTAGCACGGTAATAGGAGTTATTCTGGTACCGGTAATACAGAGAATCACAGATTACTTTACAAGCTATAGATTCAAACCAGTCCAAGAAATTGCCGCTTCTGCAAAATGGGGATATGCGTCACTTACCCTAATGGGAATAATCCAAGGAATGCGTTCAACAGGTCCGTTTATGATTGCCATTGTTGTGGCTTTAGCTACATCGTATGTATTGGCGTCATCTGCAGCGCCAGACCCTGCACAAACCATGCTTTATGGAATCTTTGGTACATCACTTACAGCCATGGCTATGCTAAGCCTTGCAGGAATTGTATTGAGTATAGATGCATTTGGCCCTATCAGTGACAATGCAGGTGGAATTGTAGAAATGACAGGTATGGGAGAGGAAAATCGTAAAGTCACAGATGAAATTGATGCAGTGGGAAATACTACAAAGGCTGTGACTAAAGGTTTTGCAATTGCAAGTGCAGGTCTAGCTGCGCTAGCTATGATTCAAGCATTTCAGTATGAAGCAGGAAAAGTGTTTCATCACACTTTTGATTATAGTCTTTCAAACCCCGCAGTAGTTGTCGGATTACTTGTTGGTGGTCTATTACCATTCTTTATTACAAGCCAGCTTATTGCCGCAGTAGCAAGGGCAGCTTCTAAAATGGTAGAAGAAGTAAGGCGACAATTCAAGGAATCTCCTGGCATTTTGACCTACGAGGTAAAACCCGACTATGCAAAATGTGTTGATGTTGCAACAGTAGCTTCATTACGCGAGCTTTGGAAATCTGCCACAATAACAATTGCGGCACCCATAGTACTTGGTATAGTTTTGGGTCCGTCTGCAGTAGTTGGACTTTTGATGGGTGCAGTAATTACAGGAATTTTCCTGGCCTTCCATCTGGCAAATACCGGTGGTGCATGGGACAATGCCAAAAAATACATGGAAATTAACAACCAAAAGGGAACCGAAGAACACAAGATATCTATTGTCGGTGACATAATTGGGGATCCATACAAAGATACTGCAGGACCTGCACTAAATACCGTCATTAAATTGTTAAACACTGTAGCAATAGTTTTCGTATCTGCGTTTGTTGCTATCTTTGTTCTGTAGATTAATCTAATTTTTTATCATCCATAATCAATGTCATGTCAAGCTCGTCTATTTGAGCCTCTATTGTTCTTCTCATTGCATTATTATGTTCTTGACAAAACTTGAAGAACCCGTCCACCGTCTCAAAACAACCACATATCCACTTGGTTTGGATTTCGCCTTCCACCGTCAGTTTGTTGTATTTGCTATTCTTTGTCATGATATCAAATAGCATGGAGTGATCTAAAAAAAGTTTTCAAAAATAATGAGTTTAAAAAATTGAAAAAGGTAGCTACGGGCAGCCTTCCATCTTCTGGATAAAGTATCCTTTCTGTTGGATCTCATTGGCAATTGGCTGAGGTGCACCTTGTGTGTGGCAGAATTGGCACTCTTCGGTTGTAACTTTTGCATCTGTCTCGTTTATGGTTTTTAGCCATTCTTTTGCATACTGGATTGCCTTTTGATGATCCTTTACATTTGTGATGACATCAAAATGCATCGTATGGCCGTCCTTTGCCTCTACATATGTGTCGTATACATGAATTTCCATGTTTTTGATGGATGAAAAAGGGATATTTATTCTAAATCACACAGGTTTTTATTGTGATACCTAAAGTGCAGGTCGATCTCCAAAAGATTAAAAACATTGTTCTAGAATTGGGTGACAAAATTGCACCAAAGACAATCCGATCACTTCAGTTGTCTTCCGTTACACTATGGGATCAAATGACAAGATGAGACCCTATTACATCCAGAAGAGAGGATAAGTGCGACTGTAGGAATTTGTGAATAAAGTCCATGACTGTACAAAGATTACATTTAGGCTAGAGCAATTCTTTTACGTAACTTGCGTGTATTACTTGTCGTTGTGGGGCCAAAAAGCCGGATTCAAATGTAAGGACTGTAGCGCGACCTTTGTAGATAAAGAGCATTTTGAGCGACATAAAAAGAACATACACAAGCAATAGTGCTAAAGGATTGTTACATTGATGGGTATTATAGTCGATTCTAAAATATATGCTCTAAACTCATTATTTGAATTTGAATAGATAATCCAAGGAACAGGATTTACTTCCATATATTGGCGGTCAGTGGAAGAAGGATAAGCTGCCGAGTTTGGATGGGAGTGAAAAATTGCTATGACTTCTAACTTTCTCTTCTCAGATTCTTCATATGCTTTTATGAGATCATCGTTTGATATTGTGAAATTAACAGGTGACGGCTCTGTATTTTTTGTTAGAAACACATCCGTTGTTAAAAATTGCCCATCATTATTCTTTCCAAAAAGTATGGCACAAGATTCATTGGGTTCATTTTGTTTTGCATGTCGTGTTAGTATGTCAACGTGATTTTTGGAAAGTGTTATCTCTTTTTGTAATGTCATCCTACTATTACTTTTCCAGTCATCCATGGATGAACTGTACAGAAGTATGATGTTGTACCGGCTGTTGTAAAAGCATGCTTGAATGTATCTCCAGGTTTGATCAGACTAGAATCAAATGTTCCTGATGGTCCAGCATTTGGATCACCGCTTGTTACTGTGTGAGATGCTGCATCCTGGTTGGTCCAAATTACAGTTGTTCCAACTTTGACGGAAAGACTTGCTGGATCAAAATATTTCTGTCCAGCGCTTTGTGTGGATGCCCCTTTTGAGATTGTAACATTTGCAACAAGTGGTTGGGTTATCACAATCTTGCCTGTCATGAATGGATGTACTGTGCACATGTAATCATATTCGGTTCCATTTAATTTTGATGTATCAAGTGAGTATGTCTTACCAGCTGCAATCAAACTAGAATCAAATATTGAACCATCTGGTGCATTTGTGACAGTGTGAGGCACTGTATCATTATTAGTCCACTGTATTATGTCGCCTTTTGGAACAGTGACAGTATTGGGTGTAAAGTTTGGATTTCCTTTGATGGATGCATTGACTGGAATGCTGACAGATATTACTGGTGCCGTTGGCAAAGTCTGATTAGCTACCTGTGTTGCATTGGTTTCATTTAGTGGATGTAGCGAGAATTGTGCACCGGGCCCTATGAATCCAAATGCAGTAAATGATCCAACTCCAACTGCCATGGCTGCCAAAAATATTACAGCTATGGGCCTGAAATATTTTTGCGACTTCATAGACGCGAACGCTATGACTACACTTGGTATGATTATGATAATTAAAACGCCTACAAATCTAGGTAATGATGTTATGACAGTGTTCAGACTTATTGCGTAAGCTCCTACCGAGCCAGCAATTCCAAATATTACAAGAGTTGTTGCTTTGGCTCTTGCACTAGTTGAAACACCTCCACTTAGAATTCCTGCGGACAAAAACACCATGCCTGTAAACATGGTCAAACCTGAAAGTGCCTGCATTCCTGTAAGGAAGGTATTGGCAATTCCCATGTAGGATAAAATTACTCCTCCCAGACCTATGGCAGTCAAACCCATACCAGGCATCATTAGATCCCAGTCGCTCATCTGTGGTAGTTCGATTAAGTGAGGTACTTAATTCTTTTGACCTCTAGTGACAAACTTCGAAGAAATTAAATTCCCAACAGACTCGCTAAGACTAGTGGGATTAAAAGAAATACTGGAGGTATCAAAACCGCGTATAATAGTTCTACTTGTAATTACTGCTGTAACCTCGATGTACGCAGCCAGCAAATTGATAGGTCCACAACTTAACTATGTCAGTCTATTACACCTAATTATTGCTGGATCGCTTTCTTCAGCCGGCTCAAGTGCTCTCAATCACTATTATGATCGAGACATCGATCTATTGATGAAAAGAACCAGTAACAGACCAATACCATCAGGGAGGATGTCTGCTAGAAATGTTTTGATATATGGTCTAGTTGTAAGCGCGGTCTCTGTAATTTATGCATGGTTTACGCTAAATCCAATTTCTACATTTTTCATTGCGCTAGGAGTTTTCTTCTATGTGATAATCTATACTGTGTGGCTCAAGCGTACAAATTCATCCAACATTGTAATTGGAGGCTTTGCTGGTAGCTGTGCTGCCATGGCAGGCTGGTCAGCTGCGACTGGTTCGATGGATATATTGGGTGTACTTGTAGGCATTCTTGTCTTTGCGTGGACTCCTTCCCACTTTTGGTGTCTTGCAATGAAGATAAGAGATGACTATGCAGAAGCACATGTTCCAATGTTGCCAGTATTGATTGGAATGCAAAAGACCTCAAAGTACATACTTGCCAACACCGCAATATTGCTTCCATATTCATTGGCACTTGTAGCATTTGGATTAGGTTATGTCTATCTTGCAATTGCTGCAGTATCAGGTAGTCTAATGTTGCTGTATCATTACAAACTGACAAAGACTCCAACTTCAGACTTTGCATGGAAAGCCTACAAGGTGACTGCGCCATACCTTACGATAATATTTGTAGGAATCGCACTTGATGCCGCATTCCACTTTCCTGTGATAAAATAAATTATTCTTGCGTGTCTTGTTCTTGTTCAACACCTGGAAACCCAGCTTCATATTCTTTTTCTAGGCTTTCCCTGTTCTGTTTTTCTATATCATCTTCGTTTTCCTCTTTTTCGTAAATCTCGACCCTTCTTTCGTCTTTTGTTAGCCAAGTAACCTTGATGAGTCCATAGATTTCAAGATTCAGTAATGTTTTATTGAATTCGTCTTCAGGAATTGAAATTCCAGATTTTATCAATGCCTTTGAGAGCTCCGAGTCTGTCATAGAGCCTGCATTTTTTACTATTTCATATACTGAATTTCTAAGAGGAATAGTTGCCATATCTAACCATAAAATGCCTTGTCAATTGGCTTGGGTAATGCATACGATATATTGTCTTTGATTGAGGAATACCACTCTTCAATGCCTTTGGTAATGGAAGGTTTGATGACTTTTAATGCTGCGGCAAAGTCTACGCTGCTGATTTTTGGTGTATTGTTTCTCATTGCTTGTACTGCAGCCTCTCTGCATACTGCTACCATATCAGCGCCTGTGTATCCCTTTGTTGAAAGGGCAATCTCCTTCAAATCTACATCTCCAGATAGAGGCATCTGTCGTGTCAGCGTCTTGATCATCTCAAATCTTCCCTTTTCTTCAGGTGGCGGAATGAAGATTATCAAATCTAAGCGACCAGGTCTTAACAACGAGGGGTCTATCAGATCAGGTCTATTGGAAATTCCAACGACTATCACTCTTGCAGCTCCCCCATCTTCCATCTCAGTGAGCAACTGGCTGAGCAATCTTTCTCCAACTCCTCCTTCTTCAAGTGATTTTGATCTTGCCAAAGAATCAAGTTCATCAAAAATTATAATGCATGGTGAAGACGCTTTTGCTTTTCTGAAAATCTCTCTTATTGCCTTTTCGGATTCCCCTACCCATTTTGATAAGATTTCTGCCCCTCTGACAAATATCATATTGGCGCCGCTTTCTGTTGCAAGTGCTCTTGCAAGCATTGTCTTTCCGCATCCTGGTGGTCCGTAAAGCAAAGCACCTTTTGGAGGTTTGATGCCCATCTTCTGAAATTTTGCCGGTTCCTTTATGGCTGTAATCAAATTATCATTTAGCGTTCTTTTTGCGTCATCTAGTCCCCCAACATCTTTCCACCATACTTTTGGACTTTCAACGTAGAACTCTCTCATTGCAGTTGGAACAATTTCATGCGTTGCATCGTAAAAGTCTTGAAGGCGTATGGTCATCTTCTGTAAGATTGCAGGTGATATCTTTTCAGTTTCCAATCCAATCTCTGGTAAAAATGCCCTAAGAGCTTTCATTGCTGCCTCTCTGCAAAGCGACTTGATATCCGCACCCGTGTATCCGTGAAGCTCTGCTGCAAGAACCTTCAATTCAACATCGTCTGCAATGGGCATTCCTCTTGTGTGAATGTGTAGAATCTCTAATCTGCCGTCAGCATTTGGTACTGAGATTTCTATCTCTCTGTCAAATCTGCCTGGTCTTCTCAATGCGGGGTCTACGCTTTCTGGCCTGTTTGTTGCCCCAAGTACGATGACATTACCTCTGTCTGTCAGGCCATCCATCAATGCCAATAGTTGAGCTACTACTCTTTTCTCAACATCTCCGTAAGCTTCTTCTCTTTTTGGAGCAATTGCATCAATTTCATCGATAAATATCACACTTGGGGCATTGTCTTTTGCTTCCTTGAAAATATCTCTCAGTCTTGCTTCTGTTTCTCCATAATACTTGTTCATTATCTCAGGACCGTTTATGGAATAGAAATTGGCTTCTGATTCACTTGCAAGTACTTTTGCAATCAATGTCTTTCCACATCCAGGAGGTCCATACAAGAGAATTCCACTATGCGGTTCTATGTTTAATCTACTGAAAACTTCGGGATGTTTTAATGGAAGTTCTACAATCTCGCGCATTCGGTCTATCTGTGCTCTGAGTCCGCCTATCTCCTCGTATGTAACCCGTGTCTTTTTGTCAACTGACGTGTCAGTCAAAATGGTAAGTGCTGTACCACGGTCTATCTTGGCAACACTTTTTGGCGAAATCTTGTGTATCTTAAAGTCCATGGAATTCCCAAGAATCATTACTGATATTTCATCTCCTTCAGAAAGGGGTAAACCCTTTAGCCTGTTTTTGACAAAATCTGTAAATTCTTTATCGACTGTGACATTTCCATTGACTGGCATCAAGACTACACTTTTTGCTGGTTTTGCGATGACTTTTCTAACATTGACCAGATCGTTTATTCCGACATTGACATTTTTTCTTGTCTGACCGTCTATTCTAACCATGTCTGGTGCTTTGTTGTCATCATCAGCTGGCCATACTATTGCACAGCTAGACTTTTTCCCTATAATCTCTATCATATCTCCTGGTTCAACTTTTAAAAATTCCATGGCTTCAGGTTCTATTCTGGCTCGCCTTTTACCTACGTCTCTCTGCTTAGCTTCTCCAACGCGCATTTGGAGTAGCTCATCTTTTTTTACCAAAAAGACACCTCCATTACTTGGCGTCTACGGAAGCTCGACTTACTCCAAGTACCTCGAACTCTCCTACGCCTTCAATTGAACGTACACTGTTTTCAAGTGAGTCCATTTGTCCTTCCTTGTCATCTAAGAAGAATTCGGCATTAATAAAGTAGAGACCAAAAGCAAGTGGCTCTTTTGTATATTTTGAGAGCGTTATACCATCCTTTAGAGTCGTGTTGATCTTTTTAGCAACGTTGTCGAG
>JBARDK010000033.1:0-4500 GCA_049795075.1 Nitrosotalea sp.
AGATTATGCGTTTAATAATGCAGGCATATGGGAAGATCTAATCCCATTTGTAGATAAGACATCCGATACTTTCGATCGGATCATGAACATAAACGTCAAGGGTGTTTGGTTATCCATGAAATATGAAATTCCACAGATGCTAAAAAATGGTGGTGGAGCTATAGTAAACACGTCTTCTGTAGCAGGAGTGATTGGTTTTCCACAAAATTCGATTTATGTTGCAAGCAAACATGCTGTAATTGGACTGACTAAATCAGCTGCATTAGAATATGCCAAATCTGGAATTAGAATAAATGCGGTAGCTCCAGGTACAATTGAAACAGAAATGGTAGAGAGCGTCTTAGACTCGAATGCTAAAATCAAAGAACATCTTATATCAATGCATCCGATTGGGCGTATTGGAAAGCCTGAAGAAATTGCAGATGCAGTTGTTTGGCTCTTGTCTGATAAAGCATCTTTCGTTACAGGACATACCTTATTAGTTGATGGTGGAATGGTTAGCCGATAATTGGATGGTCCCACATTACAACTAGGCGACCAGGAAAATCTCTGTGCATTTGCACGCTTTTGTGATCCTGAAGGTAAAATCTGGAGTTTAATTGAAAATACAGATGATCCCAAAATCCGAGAACTAGCCATACGTGAAGCAATGCATTGCCCTTCTGGTCGATTAACTTTACATGACAAAAAAACTGGTAAAGAAATTGAAGACAAGCTGCCACCGTCTATTGGAATAGTTGAAGATCCACCGTTGAAGTGTAGTGGCCCACTTTGGGTACGTGGGAAAATTATAATCGAGTCGCATGATGGGACACATTATGAAAAACGTAATCGTGTAACATTATGTCGGTGTGGAGCCTCAAGCAATAAACCGTTTTGTGACGGAAGTCATGCAAGTATAAAATTCAATGATGGGATTCTCAAGTAGATCTTGTTTTATTTTAGGCGGAATATGATACATGTACTTTAGAGAGGGATTAACAAAATTGAGCAAGTCATTTATGTTTATTAGTAAAATAGAACTCAAAGAATTGAGGTAGAAACTAGAAAATGCCATTTGTGAGCATCGGTAAAGAAAACTCGGGTTCAATTGACCTCTATTATGAAGATCACGGATCTGGCAAGCCAGTTGTGCTAATCCACGGGTACCCCCTCAGTGGATCTTCATGGGAAAAGCAAATTCCGATCTTACTTGATGCGGGGTTCCGTGTAATCACATATGATCGAAGAGGCTTTGGTAACTCAAGCAAGCCGACAACAGGATATAACTATGATACTTTTGCCGAAGATCTTCATAAACTTGTGAACCATTTGGGATTGCATGATTTTTCTCTTGTTGGTTTTTCGATGGGAGGTGGCGAAATTGCTCGATACTTTGGAAAGTACGGATCCAAAGGTATCAAAAAGGCAGTCTTCATAGCTTCCGTTCCGCCTTTCTTGCTTAAGACGCAGGATAATCCGGAAGGAGTAGACCAAGCTGTCTTTGATGGTATACAAAAAGCAGTCGCAGCTGATCGTTATGCATTCTTTACAGAGTTCTTCAAGAATTTCTTCAATACTGATCTGCTTTTGGGAAAGAGAGTGAGCGAGCAGACAGTACAAGCATGCTGGAACTTAGCCGCTAGTGCGTCTGCCACTGCAAGCTATGCCTGCGTACCTACCTGGCATGAAGATTTCCGCAAAGATCTAACCAGAGTCGACGTTCCAACTCTCGTCATTCACGGTGATGCGGATCGTATAGTACCCTTATCAGCATCAGGGGCAAAAACAGCAAAGCTAGTCAAAGATGCAAGGCTTGTAGTAGTAAAGGATGGGCCACATTGCATATCATGGACACATGCAGATGAAGTAAACTCTGCGTTATTGGACTTTCTCAAGATCTGATTCACTAATCTGACTAATTGTCATGATAAGAGACTATTATCTAATCCATAGAAATTATCTAAACCATGGAAAGTCTTCCTTTGTTGCTTCCTTTGGGAAATCCTTGACTATGGCTTGCCCTATCTCGCTATGATTGTATGTGATGTGTCGCAAAAATCTCTTGGAACCTTCATCTGTTTGGATTTCGTCCGTGTTCTCTGACATTTCCCTAATGATTGTCTTGCATTCTTTGCATGGTTCAAATTCAATATAGAATTTCAAATTTTCTTATCACTCCTTACTAGTAATATGAAATCCATACTATTAGTTGACTATGAATTGTACAAATTGGTCACATCAATTTGCCAGCACATTGTTTGTAAAATTAACCGCAGGTGTAAGTTGAAGATTAAGGATCGACTTGAAAACCTCTTCAATAATTCTAGAGGCACTAATCAATGCCGCCATTACTTGTTTGTTCTTTTTTGCATTGGTTTCAATGATAATAGAATTTGGTACCATTCTCAGATTAATCTGGAAAAAACCCGACTCGTCTGCCCATTGTAACAAATGCTCATCTATATTCTCTACCATAGCTATCCATCGTAGGTTTTTGAACCACCTTCCTACCATGATATCAATTAGTTTGGTTACATCCACATCAGACGGCAAATATGCTCTAAGGATTGGCGTAAAGAGTCTTGTTGAACTTGTTTGTTTCTTCAAAACAACTTTCTTGCTTAGTTTGTATCCGTTTTGTGATTTTTGCACTAGGTCTTGCTCAGAAAGTCTCTGCAGAGAACGTGAGAGTGTTTCTTGATGCATGTTTATTTTTCTCATAATTCCACTGAATGTATAGGTCGAATTGTTCTCGCTTAGGGCATCAAGAACCTTAGAATCATTAGATCTTAGTTCATCATTACCATTTGTGATGTTTATGATATACTCTGAAACAGTCTCTTCCTGCACTATTGGGACAATACTTTCTTGCATCATAGTAACTATACAAAGGTAAGTACTTAAATTAGAAAGTTTATCAAATGAAATTAGATTAACTATTAGTAAGTTAAGAAAATTTTTTGTATCATGTGACTAGGTTTTTCAATACTCCGTCAAAATATTTAGCATGTTTGTATATACAACATGGAATCACGATACAAAAGCAAACAATCAATGTGGGGGGTTCAAGTAAAATGATCCCTGGAATAGAAGAGATTCTAGTTGAAGCTGTAGAAAAGATCAGCAAAAGCGTAGTAAACATTGCAAGTGTGAGAATGGTTCAGGATCAGATATTTAGAGTCTTTCCTGTGGAAGGTGTCGGCTCTGGAGTAATAATTGATGAGCACGGTTACATCCTCACCAATTATCACGTAATCGATGATGCAGAGAGACTAAGAGTAACGTTATCTGATAGTAGAGTATTCAATGGAAAAGTTGTTGGAGTCGATCCTCCAACTGATTTGGCAGTGATAAAAATAGAAACAAAAGAAGAGATTCCAGTTGCTAATCTCGGCGACTCAAGCAACCTCAAAGTTGGTCAGATAGTACTTGCAGTGGGAAATCCATTTGGTTTGACTGGAGGTCCAACAGTAACATCAGGAATTGTAAGCTCGCTTAACAGAGGCATTCAAACGGAAAATGGAATGCTGGAATTGATCCAGACAGACGCTGCAATAAATCCTGGAAATTCTGGAGGACCACTAGTAAATACAGCAGGCGATGTAGTTGCAATCAATACTGCAAACATGCCTTACGCACAAGGGATAGGATTTGCCGTTCCAATTGATACTGCAAAAGCAATCTTAAAGGAACTAGTTGAGAAGGGACGTGTTAGGAGACCGTGGATTGGAATAACATCCATGAAAATAACTCGCAATTTGGCAAGACATTATAGATTGCCTGTAAGCGAGGGCGCACTTGTAATACAAATTGAGCCCTTTAGCCCTGCTGACAATGCCGGCATGAGAAAAGGAGACATCATAGAAGAAATAGACAAAAATAAGGTTGAGGAGCCTGCTCAAATCTCAGAATACATCCATAAAAAACAGATAGGAAATAGTGTTACAATGACAGTCAATAGAAACGGAAAATTAATTCAAATCTCTTTGCAGCTAGAAGAGAATACCATTAGTTACCACCACTAAAATAATTAATTTTTTATTTTCTCTTACAGTAAACCGCTAATTCGTTAAGAAAGAACGACCAACCTTCGAAATGGTCTTTGACTTGGTCCTTACTTGTAAATCCGGTATGAGTAAGGGTCAATCTAGTCTTGTTCTTGCTTATTTCTTCCAATTCCCACGTTACTACGGTTTCAGGAAAGTCCGGCACATCCGTGTGCCGCCAAGTATAGGCAAGTTTTTTATTCTTGACAAATTCTAAAACCTTTCCTTCATTAACTTTATCATGATCTCTTGCACATGTAGTTGTCCTCTTTGAATCCTTGTAATAGGAGAATTTGGTTTTACCTCCAACTACAGGTTCTAATATTGCAGCATCAGGAAACCAATTGGTCAATTCTGCTGGATCAGAAATAGCCTTGAATATCACTTCTGGAGAGGCGTCAATTTCAATTATTTTCTTGATATCAAGATCACTCATGTTTCTTTTTCCTTTCTTTGTTTTCGACAAATTCTT
>JBARDK010000034.1:0-5048 GCA_049795075.1 Nitrosotalea sp.
CACCTAGACAATATTACGCCATAAGTCGGTGATGTATGGAGCGCAGATGAGGTATTTGTCAAGGTAAAAGGAAATAGAAAGTATCTCTTTGCCATGATGGATGATGAAACAAGATTTCTAATTGCTCAAGAGGTAGCAGATTCAAAGAATAACCACGATGCAAGAAATCTCTTTAAAATGGCAAATAAAGTAGCAGGAAAGAAACCTACTAAATTAATCACTGATGGTTTGCCAGCATATAGGGAAGCATATCTAAAGGAGTTTTTCACAAGAGAAAATCCTAGAGTAGTTCACGAATCTCATATCACTTTGAAAGGTGACAGGAATAACAATATGATGGAGAGACTGAATGGAGAGATTAGAGATAGAGAGAAGGTCATGAGGGGATTAAAGAAGAAAGATACGCCTATTTTGAGAGGTTATCAGTTATTCCATAATTACATTAGACCTCACATGGGATTAGATGGAAAAACGCCTTCGGAAGTTGCAGGGATCAAGGTAGAAGGCGATAACAAGTGGATTACTATTATACAAAATGCTAGTAGGAGAAAAGAATGACTACATACGAATGTCCTTTATGTAAAATCCGAATGGATACCGATTATGATTATGTCCTAAAGTATCTATGGTGTGATGATTGCAGAATGAAAGTTATACAATATTGGAAACCCTTGAATATGTGACAACCTTTCTTGAAATGATTTGAGTTTTGAGGATGAGTTAGAAAAATGGATAATAACTTACCTTGTAGCACATCCCGATAATTCTATCACCGCTGGTGTAGTCATACATGACGTTCCTAGAGATTTAGTTAATCGGATAAAATCTGACGAAGTTGTATTTCTTTTTCTCATGAAGATGGAAGCAAAGGGCATTATTCAACGTGGTGTTTTTTATAATTTTAAACTAACCAGTAACGGTCTACTGTATTTCAGAAAATTTATTGAACCACTATTTACTATTGCAAAAAACAAAGATCGATACTCAACGATTATAGACCAGACCGAAGGAAAATCCGAAACTAGGAAACAATTCAAAAAGTTACTGAGTTCTATAAAGAATCGAAAACCAGATGAGGCAGAAAGGATAATTATTAAATTCTTAATAGAAGAAGGTTTGGATATGATATGGTATCTCGTTAAACTCATATTCACTGCTCATGGTGCTTCTTGATTGACCCGACGGTTTTTTACAGGTAGAAGATCCGACGACAACTTTACAGAACCTGATTTCGCATAGTTTATCTTCCAGTTCCAGTAAGCAAAAAACCGATTTCCTTGAGGACGCCTATTTGTAGCTTTGATGCCATGAATGGTATTCTTTGTCCACAATGCGAATCTAGGTTGGATTCTGGACAACTGACAAAGGCAGATGTAGATGCCTCGATAAAACTAGTCCAACTGTCTCAAAAAATTCCACAAATTGAAAAATTTACACTCAATTCCTGTCAAGAGTCAAATGGAAATTATGTGCTGTATCTTAGTAGTGTTGATATCATGACTATACGACAAAGCAGGGAACTTTACAGGATACTTCAAGGAGAGTTTGCCGGCAAGATCTGGCTAGTCGAGCAAGGGTGTGACGATAAAAAATTCATTGAAGACATGTTCTTTCCAATCAAAACACTGGCAATCAACCAATTATGGGCACCAGGGGGCGTTAGGAAGACCAAAGTCATCGTTTCAGGAAGAAAAACACCGAGATTTCCAATTGACGTGGATAAAGTCATAGTAATATCACAGCACCTTAGAAAGATAGAACTAGTTGTTGAATTTGAAAGAAAGTGAGAAACTTAGTTGGATTTGAAAAGAACACACTATATGGGTAACCTAAATGCGTCTCTAAAAGGTCAGAAGGTAGTGGTTGGCGGATGGGTTGAGGACCTTCGTGAGTTGGGCAAACTCACTTTTCTCACATTAAGAGATGTTACTGGAGTTGCACAAGTAGTAGTGGTTGGAGAAGAAGGCATCAAACAGGTAAAAGACCTCAATAGGCAAAGCGTAGTGAGAATCACTGGCACAGTACAAGAGACAAAATCACGCGATTTTCCGTTTGAGATAAAATCCGAAAAAATAGAAATCTTATCGCGCGCCGTGCATCCATTACCAATTGATCCAATAGGGAGACTGGAAAGTAATATAGATAACAGACTAAATGCACGAGCACTTGACCTGAGAAATCAGAAAACTGCATCTATTTTTAAAATGCGTCATCATGCGTTACAATCGATACGAAAAACTCTGATAGAACTTGGTTTCATTGAGGTAAATACGCCCAAAATAATTGGAAGTGCTAGTGAAGGCGGTGCAAATCTTTTTTCCCTGAAATATTTTGATAAGCAGGCATATCTTGCACAGAGCCCACAACTTTACAAAGAGCAATTAACAATTGGTCTTGAAAGAGTTTTTGAGATAGCATCATTTTACAGGGCAGAAAAATCACATACTGTTAGACATCTTACTGAATTTACAAGTGTGGATATAGAATCTGATTTTATGGATTATCTTGACGTCATTGAAATTCTAGAAACAGTTGTAGCCAATGTTTTTGAACATGTTGAAAAAAACTGTACTGAGGAACAAAAGACTTTGGGAATTGATGTGAAAAGACCTGCAACACCCTTTGAGAGAATAACATACAAGCAAGCCGTGGAAGAGCTTGGCCGTGAAGGAATCAGTCTTGAACTTGGCGACGATCTACTGGATTCTCATTTACGAAAACTTGGAGAGTTACATCCAGGATTCTACTTTTTGATAGATTGGCCTATGAAGTTGAAACCCTTCTATATCCATGAAAAGGAAGATGACCCGTCATTGTCCAAATCATTTGATTTGCAATACGGGTACCTTGAATTGTCATCTGGTGGTAGACGTCTACATGATCCAAATAAAATTAAAGAAAGACTGATTGAACAAGGGTTAAACCCGTCTCAATTTGAGGATCACCTCAAAGCGTTTGATTGGGGAATGCCGCCTCATTCTGGATGGGGCTTGGGCCTTGACAGGCTAATGTCTATCTTGACTAAAATTGATAATGTGAGGGAAGTCGTTCTGTACCCCCGAGATCCCGAAAGACTATTTCCATAAAAAGATAAATCTAGATCTTGCAGTAATTATTTGTGCAACAGTGCGACTTTTGCGGCTCAGGTTTTGGTGATCACACATGTTACTTTTGCGACAAGCATTGCTGTAATTCTTGTATGACAGATGACAGGACACGTTGCAAGAAATGCTACATCACAAAACGAAAGCTTGGATGGCGGGTTTTCAAACGAAATAAAATCATTCTTGGGTTCATCGCCTTTGTGTGGGCCTATACTGTATTTCCAGTACCTCTAATCAAAGGGATTGATCCAACTTTCTATTGGCTATGTTTTGGTGTGGCAGTAACTATCATGATACCTATTGGCTTTGCAATGTTTTTTTGGTCAAGAGAGCCACCTGTATCCGATCTCAAATGAGTCTTGAAATTATCTGCTGAGTGAATTCCTTTGTGGTTTTGTTTCCTCCGATATCCTTTGTCTTGATACCTTCACTTACTACCCCGTAGACAGCTTCTTCTATCTTCTTTGCTATTGCAAAAGATGCAGAGTCATTGTTTCTCATTCCTAACCACTCGAACATCATCTTTGTAGATAAAATAAAAGAAGATGGGTTGGCAGCCTGCTTTCCAGCAATGTCAAAAGCTGCACCATGGACAGGCTCAAACAAGGCGAAACTGTCTCCTATGTTAGCTGCTGGTGCCATCCCAAGCCCACCTACCACTTGAGCCGCCTCGTCAGATAAAATGTCTCCAAACAAGTTAGTTGTCACTATAACATCAAAAGATTCTGGCTGTCTTATGAGGTTCATGGCACACGCGTCTACATACATCTGTTCAAACGTGATACTGGGAAAATCCTTTGCTACCTGAGAACACGATCTTGCAAAAAGGCCATCTGTTTTTCTCATGACATTTGACTTGTGAACGCAGGTTACTTTTCTTTGCCCGTTTCTTTGACCTGCAGTAATACAAGCATATTTTGCAATACGTTTTGATGCGTATTCAGATATGGTTCTTAATGCAACAGCAGAATTGCCAATATCAAACTCCATTCCTGTGTAGAGGTCTTCTGTGTTTTCTCTTACTATGACTAGATCAATGTTTTCTTTAAGGGATGGCATGTTGGGATATGATTTTGCCGGCCTTATGTTGGCATAAAGGTCCAATGCTCTTCGTAGGAATACAATCACATCGGCTGCACTTTCTCCTACTGGAGCTTTTAGGCACGCATCAGATTTTTTTATTGTATCAAAAGTTGAATCTGGAAGCGCCTTGCCTGTTTTTTTTAATGCACTATCGCCAGCTTCAACGGTATTGATTTCTAACTTTAATCCAATCTTGTCGTTTATTGTATGTAGTATGTCTGTAACGGATTCTGATATCTCTGGACCTATGCCGTCTCCAGTTATGAGGGATATTTTATACATCTAGTGTCCCAAGTTTTTTTGTTTGAGAATTTTTTTGAGCATTATTCTATTTATGCCGTCAATCATAGCTTGAACACTGGTGATTACGATATCTTCCCCGATGGATTTTGCAGAAGCTTGGTTACCATATGCATCTTCAACCTTTATTGTTACTTCGCATAATGCCTCCGATCCGCCAGAAATAGAGTCTAATTTGTATTCCTTTATTCTGACTTTGGAAGTCTCGCCAGTAATCTTTTGTATTGCGTTAATTGATGCGTCTACAGGGCCGACGCCATAGTCGGTTCCTATGAAATCTTTTCCTTCTACGTTTAATTTGACAAATGCGTACGGCATATTGCCCATTCCTGTGGATACTGAGAATCCTGTTAGGTGGACTAGTCTTTTCAGACCTTCCTGATGCATCACTTCGCCTGAAATTGAAAGTAGTTCAACATCTGTAACATGTTTTCCTTGGTCTCCTAATTTCTTGACCCTTTCTAGAATTTCACGAGTCTGCTCCTTTGACGGCTGAATGCCGTATTCTTCTAGCATTGCAGCAATTCCATGTGCTCCGGCATGTTTTCCTACTTGGAACCA
>JBARDK010000035.1:0-4794 GCA_049795075.1 Nitrosotalea sp.
GTCTGAAATAGAATCAATCAAAGTACCAATTTTCGGAAATAAGTGGATTCTAAGATGGGAGTCTGACAGAAAGATGAAAGAAAAACTAATGTTAGAATCAAAACTATATATTCCAAAATCTGTTTCTGATCCTAAGGAAATTAATGGCCTAGTCATAGCTAAAAGACATGGAGCTGCGGGTGGCAAAGGATATTTTTTAGCTACAAGTGAGAAAGACTATAAAAGAAAAAGAGACAGACTTATAGATCAGGGACTGATCAAGGGAGATAATGATCTATACTTACAGGAATATGCTTTTGGCGTTTCAGCATACCTTCAATATTTCTATTCTCCAGTATCAGATAATTTAGAATTTTTTGGCGTCGATAGAAGATATGAATCTGACATAGATGGACTAGGGAGGATTCCTGCATCACAACAGACAGATATAGACAAAATACCTTCCTTCAATGTGGTTGGAAACAGCCCGTTAGTTTTACGTGAATCCCTTTTAGATGAGGTCTATTCCATGGGTGAAAGGTTTATTGAGGCAGCAAAAAGACTTGTACCTCCAGGCATGAATGGACCATTTTGTTTGGAGGGAGTTTATGATGAAGATGGTCAATTTACCTCTTTTGAGTTTTCTGCAAGAATAGTGGCAGGTACAAATCTTTACGTTGATGGTTCGCCTTATTCAACATTTATCCATAATGAGCCAATGAGTATGGGGCGAAGAATAGCACGTGAGATCAAGATTGGAAAGGAAAAAGGCCAATTATCCAAAATAGTGACTTGATAATTTTCAAGACACAAGATTTCTATTGACATTTTTTCAAGCAAATCTAGCAGCATGAGATGGTGAGATACATGGTTATCCAATTGTCAACTTTGCATCGTGATACTTTACTACCACGCTGTACGATTTGTCATTGTATATAATCGTAAATGATTTATCTCTTGGAGCGTGGTCCAATATTACAATATCAGCTATTCCGCCATCATCATAATCGCTAAAAATGCCCGAATTTGGCGTGAGTTCACACAGGGTAATTGGAATCGAAAATCCGCTAATTGATTGGGTACGCATGAGTCCATTACTAGCAGTAAATAATGTTTGAATTCCATTACTCTGCAGCCTTCCAACAATCACTCCTTGTGGTTCTACATTCTGTGTTACTGCACCATTATGATTGAACATGAAAACAGTCAAATTCCCAATAAGATTTTGCATTGCCGGCGTACCATCTGCGTCTGGCCTGCCAGTGCTATCAAAGGCCATGTAATATAACGTGTTATTTGTTGGAGAAGTCCCCCATGTCCACGAGTCTTCCGAAGTTGGATCAATGTTAAGCTGTGGATCAAGCAAGTCGCCCTGAACTTGCGCATCCGGCGGAAAGTCAGCTCTATCTGCATATACACGAATCAGGTTAGACGGAATTCTGTCAAAAGTCAAGTTAACTATTTGATCTCCTCCCGCTTTTTGATAATCAACTGTTACTGGAGTTGGAATTGCTGAAAAATCATATAATTGGATTACCGGCCAGACATTTTCCTCGATAGCATTAGCTGCAAAACCAGCTACATTTGTGTTAAGAGTTTCGTTTTCTCTTATCACATGTTCCATTTGGTTTGTGGTAAGTATTCCTTGTATGTTTGTGCATGCAGGAAGATTTGATGGACTAATTTTAGAGCCTCCATTATTGGTATCATTGATTGACCCAAATCCTCCTCTAGCAATCGTAAATCCCTGAGTCTCCGAGTAGTCAAGACCAGGTTTTGGCGAGAATAAGCTATTTGGTCCACAGAAACCACCAAAATTCAACCCTTTACCAGTAAGTACTGTAGTGTTAGCAGCGGCAATCGCTTGGTTTCTATCAGCAAAGTATCCATACCAGTTACCATCGGTACCCTGTGCCATCCTCAGTCTCTTACCGTTGATAGTTACCACGGGCTCACCGTATGCTTGATTCAATTGACTAGTGTTTGGATCAGATACGATTACTTCGACAACCATTGGTCCTGCAAAATAATTTTTGAACAAAGGATTTTCTGCAGATACGTACAGATTTGGATTAGATGATACATGTTGCACCGGCTCGCGCTTTGGAAGTAATCCATCCATTGCATTTACAGGTTTTATCATATCAGGCAAAGAGAAAAAACTACTAAGCATGATCATTACAAAGAGTGCAATGCATGTTATCTGATGTATCTTAAAAAAAACCCCTTCAATTGTTGAGATTTAACATAAAAACATGGATTTAAGCATATGTGAAATAAAATTTAACTGAACACACATGTGTTTACAGTGCTATGTCCATCAAATGCTTATTTTGTCATGAGACATCCAAACACAATAGCTGCTAACAACCAATTAGTCAGTTAGGATATAGTCTAACTTTATTTAAACAACGAACTTGTTCTAAGAACTTGGAATACCGCGCATTTGGTTTAAATAGTTAGGCCGACCTAATCCAAAAAATATTGAAGAAAAAAACTTCGTTTGCGCAATTAAAAAAATATGACATAAACCAAAAAGTTTTGGAAGCTCTAGCTGATGCCCAATCTAGGACAATATTATTTTCAATTATAAAAGAAGGAAAAACAGCAACAGAACTATCCGAAAAATACCGCATTCCGTTAAGCTCCGTATACAAGAAAATCATAGATTTGGAAGAGATTGCTCTTGTCAGGGTTGAGAAATTGGAAATGTCAGACGGCGGAAAACGATTCAAAGTGTACAGGAGCAGAATTAGTAAAGCAGAGATTAGCATTAAAAAACCAGAGCCAGCAATCATCCTGACTCCAAATCAAGACACATAGAGACTTTTTTGTTCACATGAGATGGCATATTCTTCAAAAAAAGAATATTTGACATATCATGAAACTATGCATTGGAACAGAGATATGTTTGCACTCAGTTTTACTAAAAAGCAAAATAGCATTAGATGAATTCTGACAAATCCTAATATTAGTATAAAATCCAGCGAAAATGTGAAAAACTACTATGTTGCCATCCCATTAGCAGTTGCAATTGTTGCCGTATCAGTATACCTATTTTATCCGCAGGAAAACACTTTCAATACATCATCCCAGACATCAATTGGAAACCAGTCAATCCAGCAACAACAATCAAACTCGTCCAACACATTATCAGCTCAAACATTGATTGAGAACGGTTCTCCTATGCTTGGAGATCCTAATGCGAAAATTACTATTGTAGAGTGGGGCGATTACCAGTGTACCTATTGCCACCTATTTCATCAAAACACCAAAGATCAACTAATTCAGGAATATGTTAACACCGGAAAAGTAAATTTTGTATTTCGAGACTTTCCATTAAATGGCCCTGATTCCGTACTAGCTGCAGAGGCAGCATACTGTGCTAATGACCAGAATAAGTACTGGCAGTATCACGACGAGTTATACAACAATTGGGGCGGAGAAAGGACTGGATGGGTCAACCAAAAATCTCTTGATCAGTTTGCAACAAATGTTGGCCTTGATTTGAATCAATTTGACCAATGTATGAATGACAAAAAATATGAAAGCAAGGTACTCGAGAACCAAAAATTTGGGCAGGAGATTGGCATTGACGGAACACCGTCATTTATCATATTTAATGACAAAACGATTACAAAAATAGTAGGCGCACAACCCTTCTCTGTTTTCAAGCAAGTGCTTGATAATATCTAACCTAACCCAGGAAGTAATGTTATGGTCAAGCCAAAAATCGAAAAACAGGATTCTGTAAAATTATATCGCCTACGAAAGGTGTTAGAAGAGTTATCAGATAAAAGTGGACATGGAACTGAACTAATCTCGCTTTATGCACCGCCAAAAAAAGCTCTCCATGAAATCATAAATGGGTTAAGAGAAGAGCAAGGAACTGCAGACAACATAAAGTCAGATCTCACTCGTACCCATGTTGTGGATGCACTGTCAAGAGTAATCCAGCGGTTGAAACTATACAAAAAAACTCCAGATAACGGACTTGTGATATTCTGTGGAGCGTTACCGCCAGAAGGTGGCGGCCCCATTGGCAGTGAAGTGATAAAACTGCATGAGATAGAACCGCCAAAAGAACTTCAGACATTTCTTTACCGATGCGATGATCATTTTCATGTTGACATTCTAAAAGACATGCTCAGAGAAGAAAACATGATAGGATTTCTTGCAATTGATGCAAAAGATGCAGGATGGGGACTGTTACGCGGAGACAGACTTGACGTGTTGTCTGAAACATCCTCAGGCGTTGCAGGCAAACACAGGCAAGGCGGTCAGTCTGCAAGAAGATTTGAAAGACTACGAGAAATGGAGCTTAATGATTACTACAACAGAGTTGCTCACACGACAAAGGAATATTTTATTGATATATATCCAATAAAGGGGCTTATCATCTCAGGACCTGGCCCCACTAAAGAAAATTTCATAAGAGAAGAATATTTGGAATACAGACTTCAGAACATGATCACCGCCACTCTAGACACTTCATACGCTGGTGCAGAAGGCGTCAGAGAGGCTTTTTCAAGGGCACAGGATGTACTTACAGACTTTAGGATGGTCGAAGAGAAGAGGCTGGTAGATAAATTATTCTATGACATACATAACACAAAAGGTCTTGCCACTTATGGTTTAAACGAGGTAATAGATCTACTCAAAAGAAATGTAGTAGACATGATACTAATAACTGACGATACCAACTTGCGCAAGATTGACATCACATGCAAGAGGTGCCAACACGTACAGTCAGAAATCCTAGAAAGGCCAAAGGTGATTCCCAAAATACAGGAATTCTTGAGCAAACCATGTCCC
>JBARDK010000036.1:0-3210 GCA_049795075.1 Nitrosotalea sp.
GAGAATTCCATCATTGTATATTCCAAATTCCATTATGGGCAAGCTGTTTTCACCATGTGAATTTGGAATTTTTTCCCACAATCTTACGGCGTCGTAGTTAATGACACCAACAGCGCCTCCAACGTATCGGTATTTCTGATCAGGAACTTGATAGAGAAGTTTCTTGATTTCAGATAATGGGTCTTTTGTTTCAATTACGGTCGATGTACCATTTTTGTAATGAAGTATTACTCTATCTGTAAAACACTTTGCCACGATTGGAGGATCAAACCCCATGATTGAAGTCTCTGCAAGCTCCTCTGGTCCAGTTAATGATTCAAAGAGGAATGAATAATCAAATTTTCTTGAGATTTTATTATACAGATCAAATTGGGATCCAGAATAATCTAGGGGTACTATCTTAAGGTTTGAATGCCCAAATGTGGCCACCCATACAGACCCTCAGTTTCTGTCTCTATTTAAAATTAAGCCATTTTACAATATGAAAAATTACGGTATAGTACGGTACCTTTATATGCTATGGAGACGATCTATAATACATGTCTCAGGTACTTGTTCCACATGTAGATAGGAGTAAAATCCTGCTCTTCCAAGACTTGTATTTTTCTAAAAGAAGAGCGCCAGTGAAATCAACTGTGAAAGAGGCAATGTGTACTATATGTGATAAGGGTCTAGATGAAGGAATTTCTGTAACTGCTAAACAGGTGGGACAAAAAATGAGATTTTTCTGTCAGTATCATCTTCCAAAAGATTGCTGAAAATATGACCATTTGCGGTTTACCACTTGGGTTTTGTTATTGCCCCTTCGGATGCGGAAGTAACAAGTGAGGCAAATTTTGCCAATGCTCCTTTTTCATAATTTGGCTTTCTTGGTTTCCACTGTTTTCTTCTTTCAGCAAGATCAGTTTCAGGTACCATGATATCGATGCTATTTTTTTCTATGTTGATTCTAATTTCGTCACCGTCTTTCACCAGTGCAATAGTTCCACCTACTGCAGCTTCTGGGGAGACATGTCCTATCATCAAACCGCGGGTGGCACCTGAGAATCTTCCATCTGTGACAAGAGCTACTTTTTCACCTAATTTTTGTCCAACTAGAGCTGCTGTGACGCCAAGCATCTCTCTCATGCCAGGACCTCCCTTTGGACCTTCGTATCTGATTATGACTACATCGTTTTCTTTAATCTCACGTTTTGATATTGCATCAAATGCATCTTCTTCTCTATCAAATACTCTCGCTTTGCCTCTGAACTCTGTTGTATGCATTCCGGCTACTTTTACAACTGCGCCCTCTGGAGCAAGCGAGCCTCTAAGTATGGTCAGAGTTCCCACATCATGAATTGGTGTTTCTATAGACCTCAGAACTTTTTGATTTTCACCAAATGAAAGTTGTATCGAATCTAAGTTTTGCTTCAAGGTCTTTCCTGTCACAGTTAAAGCATTTTCATTTAAGAGGTTCTTTTTCTGCAGATTCTTCATTACTAGTGGAATTCCACCTATCTTGTCAAGATCTAGCATAACATAGAATCCTCCAGGTCTCATGTCTGCAATGTGGGGTGTTCGTTTTCTTACTTTTTCAAAATCTTCAAGAGTTAGGTTTACGCCAATTTCTCTAGATAAAGCTAGAAGATGTAACACCGCATTTGTAGAGCCTCCTATGGCATTTGCAATAGTTATTGCATTTTCAAATGCCTCGTAGGTGAGAATGTCTTTGGGTCTTATTCCATTTTCGAGTAAATTCATCACGGCCTTACCGCTCTGGTAGACAAATTTTTCTCTTCTAGGATCTTCTGCAGGTGGTGACGCACTTCCAGGTAATGCAAGTCCTATGGCCTCACTAATTGATGCCATGGTATTTGCTGTATACATGCCTCCGCAAGAACCAGCGTTTGGGCAAGCAACATTTTCTAAATTCTTGAGAGCCTCAAGAGTTAACTGGCCGGCATCATATGCCCCCACTGCTTCATAGACATCTTGAATTGTAACCTGTTTTCCTTCATACATTCCAGGCATTATGGTTCCGCCGTAAATGAAAACTGACGGGATGTTTAATCTCGCCATTGCCATCATGGAGCCTGGTAAGCTCTTGTCACAACCTGCGATGCCTACAAGGCCATCATATTGATGTGCTCTTACCATTAACTCAATAGAATCTGCTATGATTTCTCTACTGACTAGAGAAGACTTCATACCTTCATGGCCCATGGCTATTCCATCACTTACCGCAATTGTGGAAAACTCTCTGGGGGTTCCGCCGGATTCCTGAATCCCAGCCTTTGCATGTAGAGCTAATCTGCCAAGGTGAATGTTGCACGGAGTGGCTTCATTGCCGGTATGTGATACTCCTACGAATGGTTTTCCAAGATCATTATCTGTTAATCCCATGGCCTTGTACATGGCTCTGTGGGGGGCTCTTGAAGGACCTTCAACTACATTTCGACTTGATATTTCCATTAGATTACAGAATCTCTCACATGATGGTATAATTTTAGCTTTCTCAAGAATTGATTCAAAGTTGACATGTTTACATGCAGAATAAAATTGAGATTCAGGCTATGATGTAGGAATTTGTAGTGTTAATGGAGGTGACAATGCATCGGGGTTTGTTACCCCCTGCCACACAAATATCTGGGCGGTATATGTTCCAGAAGATTTTGGTATCCATGATTGACTCAAGCTCATGTTTTGGTTAGGTAATAGCGAACCAGTTATCCAGGATAGTGAAAGAGTGATTCCGTTATTGTCCTGGATTTGTACAAGGTAGGCAAAGGCTTGATCTTTGTTTACTTTATTTGTGACATCTGATACGATTTGTACTTGTTGACCTGTCATTACCTCATTGAGTGTCTTGCCGGTGGAATCAATCATCCTTGCATTGCTTACAGGAACTCTTTCTAGCGGTGGTAGAATTATGCCAATCGTGGTGGTTGCAAGTAATTGTGATTGATCAGTTGAAGAGTATGGTGGAGGCAAGGTTCTATCAATATATTCTCCTGTAACAGTGTCTCCATCAGATACGTGTAATCTGTTTCCAGAAGAAGGATATTGTGTGGTAAAGTCTACCATACCATGAAAGATACCTGACCCAGCATCTGTTTCAGTCATGGTAATCTTGGTACCACCAGAATCGGAATCTGACCAGACATTTGTATCAAATTTGTTTATTGTATTTGGAATCAAGCTCATGTCAGGGTCAACAATCTGTAATAT
>JBARDK010000037.1:0-11364 GCA_049795075.1 Nitrosotalea sp.
AGAATTTCAAAAGCAAGTGATAAAAAAAAAGTTCAGCACTTGATGCATTGAAGATCTCAGAAGGCTTTGATAGGATGGAAATTTCTGGAAAGAAAGTTGATGATGCCTTGGCATCACATGTGAAGAAAAATGGTGGCATGGTGGCTACCATCGATATTGGACTCAAGAGGAAGATAAAGGAAAATGGCGGGGCAATCCTGTCTTTGGCAAATGATAGAATAATTTTAGAGCCAAGCAAGACTTAATTTTATCAGAAACGATATTAAAATATGTTAGAGTACAAAGGCATAAAAATAAAATGGCTGGGCCATGATACCTTTTTGCTTGAAAAAGATTACAAGATAATAATAGATCCCTACAGAATTTCAAAGCCATTTGAGGCAGACATGATACTAATCTCTCATGAGCACTTTGATCATATGAGTATAGAAGACTTGGGTAAAGTCTCATCTAACAGAACAACAATTGTGGCAGCAAAAGAATGCATCAGCAAGTTGGTGGGCATTCCATTTAAGGAAAAGATAAGCCTCTCTGCTGGCGAAGAAAAAACAGTAAATGGAATAAAACTAAGGGGAGTTGCAGCTTATAATGTAGACAAAATAAATCCTGATACGAAAAAACCATTCCATCCAAAAGAAGACGGCAAAATTGGATTTCTGATTAATATCAAGGGCACGACAATATACCACACTGGTGATTCTGATCTGGTTCCAGAGATGAATAATTTGCAACCAGATGTGTTGCTGATTCCAGTAAGCGGAACCTATGTTATGACTCCAAGGGATGCTGCAAGAGCTGTAGATGTGATAAAGCCAAAGATTGCAATACCTATGCACTATGGTTCAATTGTAGGCAGTCCGCAGGATGCTCAGGAATTTAAAAATGCGGTAACATCCTGTGAAGTCCACATCCTAACAAGAGAATCTTAGTTAGGGACAACAGAGCCCAAAAGAGTAATAAACAGAGTGAATTTCATCAAGCTAGGTTTGATTCAGGATAGAAAACTGTTCACGGTAGGAACCCGTGATTTTAATTTACGACATTTGCTTGTGATTGGAATACTTGCAGCTTCCTTTTCCATTTCGGCCATGGTAAGATCACAGGCTGCAGACTATGGTTTCCAACTAAACGAGTTTGACCCGTTCTTTAACTATAGAGCAACAGAATACCTGCTAGATAACGGCGTCAATGCGTATGTTCACTGGCATGACACAATGAGCTGGTATCCTGAAGGCAGGGATGTCTTTACCAATGCCCAAGTGCCGCTCCACTTCACAGATGCCATATTATACAAAATCTTTGGCGGTGGAATGAGTCTTTATGATTTTACAATAATATTTCCAGTAGTCTTTGGTTCTCTAACAACTGTCATAGTATTTGCACTTGTTAGGGTTATAGGAGGCACAACATCTGGCCTTTTTGCATCGCTTTTCTTTGCAATTTCTCCTCCCATAATAGTGAGGGGAACAATAGGTTGGTTCAAGTCAGAGCCGCTTGGCCTTTTTTATGGACTATTAGGTGTGTACCTGTTCCTTAGTGGAATAAAATCTGAAAACCGAAAAGTTGCAATTGCCAAACTCTTCGGTGCTGCAGGATTTCTAAGCATAGGTTTTGCTTCTTGGGGAGGAATAGAATTCTTCCTAATTCCATTGGGAATTTTTGTGCTTGTACTGCCCTTTCTGCGAAAAGATCACAAGTTCTTATTGTGGGCAATTCCATTTTTTGTAGCCATAACAATGGTCATATCGGGAGGGGTATTTGCAAGACCAGGACCCACTTTTGTATTTGGCGAAAGAGGTCTTGTTCTTATCGGCCCCACCATACTGATGGTCATAATAATTTTTGTTCAGAAATTTAGCAAGGATCAAGTCAAGTTACGTAACAGCTTGTTGGTTCTTGCTGCGTGTTTAGTAATCGGCGGTGCAATATTTGCATCGGGGGCTCTTCACTCAGCTAGCTTCCGTTACATGAATGCAATGGATCCCTTCTTAACCTCCGAGGACCCATTGGTAGATTCAGTTGCAGAACATGCTACTCCAACACTTGCGCAAAACTTTACCTATTTTTCAATTCTAATGTTATTTGCAGGCTTTGGAATATGGCTGACCTTTAGGAAGAAAAGTGATGGCTACAACTCTCTACAATTTAATATTAAAAATGAGATGATTATTTTTGCCCTCATTCTTGGAATAGTAGGGGCATATGCCGGTTCAACATTTTCTAGATTAGAATTACTGACAGCAAGCTCCGTCATTGTGCTGGCGTCAATTGGACTTGCTGCCATGACATCTGAAATATTGAAAAAGGAAAGCAAACCGGCAGCGACAGAATCATCAAAAGAGTCATCAAAAAAGAAAACTCTGACAAAAAAGAGCCTTGTCTATCTTGGCCCAATTCCAAAGATATCATTTGTAGTTGTAGTTGTGGCCTTGTTATTGGTGCCTACACTATTTCCTGTTGACGCAAATTGGATATCAATGGTAAAAGCCCCCCCAACAATACTCAATGGCGGTTCTAATTTTGCAATTGCGACAACTGATTGGCCAGATGCAATGAGTTGGCTAAAAAACAACACTCCGCCAAATTCAGTCATAGCTTCATGGTGGGATTATGGTTATTGGATACAAACTTTAGGAAACAGAACCACTTTTGTTGATAACGCTACACTAGATACAAACAAGATAGCAGGCATTGCAAAGATGTTTTTGGCCTCGCCTGATGATGCCTGGAAGATGTTGCGAGACATGCACGCAGACTATGTTGTTGTGTATGTAGTTGGACAAAAATTTGTTTCAAACGGCCAAGAGTTGTATGTTCTAGGCGGCGGTGGAGATGAAAGCAAGAAGCAGTGGTTCATGAGAATTGCAGGCGAAGACGAGACACAATTCCTCCAATCCGACGAGTTCACGCCTACTGACTATTTCTGGCAAAATACATTGCTTGGACACATGTTTCCGTTTACCACTGTAACATACTATGATCCAGTTAGTCATTCCGAGTCTCAGACCTACCAATCTGGATTTACTGCAATTTATGCTAAAAATGTCAAGTATCCTGAAAACGGAAATGGTCCACTAAAACTTGTATACCAATCATCCAGCCTAAACAGAACTGACTCTGGTGTCTTCTCTGGAGTATTAATTTACCAAGTCAATGCAGATTATACACAAGCAAGCTACATCCAACAACAGGCAAACAGTACACAACAACAGGCAAACAGCACGCTGTCACAAGCTACTCCGGTGCCAAAGATTGCGACAACAAATAGCTCGTCTACAACAACTGGTGACACTGCGGTAATTGCCACAAAATACGGTAATATCACACTAAAACTGTTCAACAGTGTAGCTCCCAAGACAGTTGCCAACTTTGAGAAATTGGCAAATTTAGGTTTCTATGACGGAACTGTATTCCACAGAATAGTTCCTGGATTTGTCATACAAGGCGGAGATCATAACTCCATAAACGGCTCAAGAAATACCTGGGGAACAGGAGATGCTGGATATACCATACCGCCAGAGTTCAGTGATCTGAACTTTACAACATATACCGTTGGAATGGCCCGTGGCCAAGACGTCAACAGCGGAAGCTCGCAATTCTTCATAACAGTAGGAGATGCCAGTTTCCTAAATGGCAAGTACACTCTCTTTGGGCAGGTAACTTCAGGTCAGGATGTAGTGGATAAGATAGCTGCATTGCCGACAGATGCAAACAGCCAGCCAGTTAATCCAGATGATGCTCGCGTAACAACGATAAGGGCTTCAACTAACGGCACAAGCTAGGTTACTTGTATCTGTCAGATATTCGGTATCTTGCATACTTGTCATCAGGAGAATACTTCCCTGGATGAATACTTGTTGTGTTATTTCCGCACTTGGGACACTCGTCTTTTAGCGTATATCTTTTGCAGTTGGTGCACTTGCGCATCTGAAATTTCATGTCTAGCCCTCTCGGGTCTTCTTTGATTCTTCTCTTGTAAACTTGTAGGTGCCATTGCTTTTTTCAATGGCGCGCTCAATTGATTCAAGAGCCGGTTTTAGCTCTTTTTCGGCATCCTTGAAATTTTGCGCAATAATACTGAGGCGATACTTGGGTGCACCTATGTAGGTTATGGATACAGTTACCTTCTTGTTTTCCAAGACTGCAAGCAAAGCTTGCTTGATAATATCAATCCCGTCAGGCTTGGTACATGTAAGATCCAATACGCCCCTTATCTCAACATGAGGAATTTGCATCTTTGAACTCAATTCATTAATTATCGCAACTGTTTTTTCGGGTATGTCAAGGCCGCTCAAAACGGACGGGCCCTTTGCAGTTACTTCGCTGAATGCATTATACACTGAATCAAATTTTTCTACTAGGATATTTTCAATTTTTTCAGCTTCGATTGCTGACAGGTTAGCTTTTGTCTTGAGGTTGTCGATAAGGGCCATCTCTTTTTCTCCACGTTTTATTTCCAGGAGTTTTTTCTTCTTTTGATCTGAGGAAATTTGCTTCAGCGACAAGTCAATCTCTAATCTTCTTGGATCGACACGCTTTACTAGCAGAACTTTCTTTTCGCCTACCTTGAGAAACTTTTCTACATTTCTAATCCAACCAGTAGCAATCTCGGAGACATGCAAGAACCCTTGGACGTTGTTGTATTCATCAAGAGTAACGTAAGCGCCTTGGGCCATAATTCTAGTTATTGAGGCAATCACAATCTCTCCAACTTCAGGAAATTCTTGTATGGCAGTTGTCATAATTTCCAAGTTTTCTGTGCGTAATTTAATGTTGCTGCTTAGAAATCAATTCCTTTTTTTGCTCTTATGCCAGACTTGAATGGATGTTTTATCTCTCTCATTTCTGTCACCAAGTCGGCTAATTCTATTATCTCATCTCTGACATGATTTCCTGTCAGTACTAGGTTGACGCTTGCAGGTTTTGTCTGTATTAGTTTTAACACATCATCAATCTTTACTAATCCTAGATTGACAGCGTAGTTTATCTCGTCTAGAATTACAATGTTGTATTTTTCTGAAGTTATTTTCTCTTTTGCTATGGCAAGTGCCTCATCTGCAATCTTTTTGTGGTCTTCAATGGGACTCTTGTCATCCATTATACCCACAAATCCCTTGCCTACTGCAGTGAGCTCAAACTCTGGTTCTAGTCTCTTCGATGATGTCATCTCGCCGTAGTGCCACGAGCCCTTGATGAATTGAATCATGCAAACTTTGTAATCATAACCTATTGCGCGAAGTGCCATCCCAAGCGCAGCTGTTGTCTTTCCCTTTCCCTTGCCTGTATAAACAATTACCAGCCCGTCCTTTTCCATTGAAGATAGTTTTACTGTTACTAGTAAAAATCTGACGCTTTGGGGATTTGACTTGCAATCGTCTTAAAAAAGGATTATTATGTTAAATCAAAGACCCATAGACAATAGATGACAAGAAACTACGAATACGATATTGTTGTGGTAGGCGGCGGGCCTGCAGGTCTGTCCGCTGGATGGAGTGCTGCAAAAAAGGGGGTAAAAGTAGCAATACTTGAAAGAGATGAGGCAATAGGACAGAGTGTCAGAACAAGTGGAGTCACCTGGATAAAAGAAGCAAGATCATTTGGCATTCCTTCAGAATATTATAATCCAATACAAAATTATGCGTTTTACTCACCACATAACATGATACTAAAAAAAAGCAAGGAACCAGAAGTAGCCGTACTAGATGTTAGAAAGACATACCAGTTTCTTGCATATCAGGCAGCAGATGCCGGTGCAGACATATTCTTGCGAACTGGTGTCACTGATGTTATACTTGAAGACAAAAAATTATGCGGAGTCAAGGCAACATCGCTAAAAGAAGATCTTGTGTTTCGCTCAAAGGTAACCATAGATGCAAGCGGATTCTATTCCGTGGTGGCAAAATCTACTGGATTGGTATCCCAGTGGAAGAGGTTTGGAGCTGGAGCAGAATATGAGGCCTATGTGGAAAAGATAGACCCGCAGACGTGGTATCTTATGGTTGGACAGAATTATTCTCCTGCTGGATATGCCTGGATCTTTCCACTGGGAAAAAATAAGGTTCGAATCGGTGTTGGTGTCGGCAAGCCAGAGTCCCAAGTAGATGCAACACAACGACTTTTGGAATTGCTTGAGAAAAGACCAAAGCCGCTCGATGAGCTTGGTAGAATAGTTCCTATTGAATTTCATTATGGCTTGATCCCAAACGAGGGCCTGCGATCTTCTACCATTGATGACAACCTTATACTTGTAGGAGATTCTGCAGGTCAGGCAAATCCGCTTGTTCTGGAGGGAATAAGATATGCAATAGAGTTTGGAAGAAAGGCAGGAGAGGTGGCTGCAAATGCCATCTCATCTGGGGATACGTCAAAAAAATCTCTGAAACCATATGAAGATTCCATGAAAAAAGCAATTGGCTCCAAGATTGCCTCTGCAATAAAGGTGCAGTACAGGTGGCTTGGTCTAAGCGATGAGGAGTGGGACCGTGAGATTGGAATAATTGATGACCTTTCTGCAGAAGAATTCTTGGATTTTGTAAAAGCGGAATTTGGGTTGGCAAATATGATAAAGCTTGCAGCAAATCATCCCAAGCTAGCAATACGCCAGCTCTTTGGTTTGATAAAAGACAATGCCGGCAATGCCTTTCCATCACAAGAAAATTGAATACTGGCTTCAATCAAGGCTCAAGCAGGAGATGTGAATTGAAGATACCTAGAATAGTTCTTTCTGGTACCAGCAGCGGAGTTGGCAAGACATCAATTGCTGCAGCAATAATTCATGGCATAAAAAAACATGGATACTCGGTGCAACCGTTCAAGGTGGGACCTGACTTTATTGACCCGACATATCTCTCTGCAGTAGCAAAGAGGCCTGCACGAAATCTTGATGCGTGGCTCATGGGAGAGCATGGAGTGCTCAAGGACTTTGTTCAAAACTCGCATGATGATATATCGGTGATAGAAGGTGTCATGGGGTACTATGATGGATTTTCAGGTGACTCTAATTTTGCAAGCACGCATCACATATCAAATATCATAAAATCTCCAGTTGTTCTGGTACTTGATGCAAGTAAAACGGCTCGCTCTATTGCAGCAACTGCACTAGGATTTGTAAAGTTTCACAAAAATTCTAGAATTGCAGGTTTCATACTAAACAAGATTGGAAGCCGCAAGCATGAGGATCTTTGCAGGCAGGCATTGCTAAAACTAGGTATACCAATTGTTGGCGTGATTCCACGAGATGCCAGCCTGAATCTGGAATCAAGACACCTTGGATTGATTCCAGTAAATGAGATGAAAACACTTGAGCAAAAAATAAGGGTCATTGCCAAATCATATTCTGATTACATCGATATTGAAAAAATTATTGAGACAAGCTGCAAGGCGCCAAGCTTGCCATCTATACCAAAAGACTACAAAACAAAACAAAGAGCAAAGATTGCAGTTGCACTTGACGAGTCATTCAACTTTTACTATCAAGAGAACTTGGATTCACTGCGCAGGGAGGGGGCATCACTTGAATTTTTCAGCCCAATTCATGACAAAAAAATTCCATCATGTGACGGTCTCTATATCGGAGGGGGATTTCCAGAAGTCAAGGGAGAACTTCTTGAAAGGAATGGTTCCATGAAAAAAGAGATAAAGGAAAAAGCAGAAGATGACTTGCCAATATATGCAGAATGTGGGGGATTGATGTATCTGACCAAGTCAATCAGATACAAGGAAAAAAAATTCAAGATGATTGGACTATACGAGGCAGACACTGTCATGCAGAAAAAACTAAAGCTAAACTATACCCGGGCAAGTGTATCAAGACCATGCGTTGTATCTGGGGCAAATTCCAGCCTGCGGGGACACGAGTTTCATTTCTCTGAACTTGAATCTGTATCAAAGGATTCCAAGTTTGCCTACGAGATGGATATTGGAATAGGCATAAGAAAAAACAAAGACGGCATGATACAATACAATACACTTGCATCCTACATGCACATGCATTTTTCTATGCCACGCGTTGCAAAGACATTTGTTGAGAACTGTATTGTATCATCAAGAAGATAATCTTTGTTTTAAGATTATATACAGTGCATTTAAGATGGCAGACGCGCATGGGCTGCCTCCTTTGCGGCCAAGATTTGTTATATGTACAATATCAGAATGGCGAAGCTCTTCTTTTGACTCTGCTGCACAGACAAATCCAACAGGTATGCCAACAACAAGAGCAGGTTTTGTCAATCCTTCCTTTACCATTTGTATTACTTCCTGAAGTGCAGTAGGGGCATTTCCTATTGCAACTATACTACCATCCATCTCTTTTGCAGCCATTCGCATTGCAGTCTGGGCTCGAGTCTTGTTGAGTCTTTTTGCTTCCTCTACCACTACCATGTCTGATATGCCGCAAATTACTTTGTTTGAAAACTTGCCAAGATTGTCTTTGTTTAACAGTCCGACCACTCCATTAACATCCACAATTATGTTGCATCCTTGCTTGAGGGCAGCTATTCCACTCTCTATTGCTTGCTTGTGAAAAATTATCTTGTTATCTCTTGCAAAGTCAAAATCTGCTGTAGAATGTATCACTCGTTTCACTATAGTCCATTCGTCTTGGCTGTAAGTGTGCGTGCCTATCTCACTCTCTATTATTTCCATGCTCTTGTCCTCTATTGACTGGCCCTTCTGTGTGATCATTTCTCTACTTCCTTTGCCCTCTCAAGCACCAAGTCAACCATCCTATCATCTATTCCTAGATGCTCGGAGAGAAATATTTTCTTTATGCCAGAATTTGCAATTGCGGGATTGAGGTCATCATAAATGTCGCGCTTTACATGAGCGCCCTTGTGCAAAAAGTATGGTACCACAACAAGAAAGTCTGGATTGTTTTTTGTACATGCATCTATGCCTTGTTGTATGTTGGGCTCTTCAATCTCTAGAAAACAATAGTTGACATTTCTATACGATGGTTCAAGTCCGTCTGCAACATACTTTAGAGATGATCTTGCATTTGGGTCCTTACTTCCATGTCCAATTATCAATACATCTACATTATTTCTTGTGGAAGTAACCTTATTTTTTTCAAGAATGCTTTGTATCTTTTCGTCTACAAGTTTTACCAAGGACTTGTGCAAGCTCATGGGTTTTGATATGGTTAGTTTCACTTTGGTCTTTGACTGGAATTTTATGGCAGTGTTGACAGCGGCCTTGACCTTTCTTCCTGGGTATAGAAAATATGGCACTATGGTAAGTGAGTCAATCTCTGTAGACAGGCAAGTATTGATTCCTTCTTCGATATATGGGGGAACTACCTCAAGAAAACAGTAATCAGATACGTGATAATTTCCCTTTTGCTTTACTTTATCGCATATATATTGAAGCTCATGCTTTACATCCTCTTCATGGCTGCCCCTGTCGATTAACAACAATCCCCGTTTCATTTTGATATCCTTGCAATTGCAATGGTAAGATTTGGGGGAAATTTCTGCTTTTCAACTACTAGCGTACTGCCTGAGCTCTTGATTGCTGACGCCTCTGAGACACTTGGGGTTCCCTCCAAGTTCTGGACAACCTCTGAAGGATTCGGGATTGCAATTTCTGCAAGATCTTGCTTTTCAAAGTAATCTATTGGAACTTTCATCTCTTCTGCAATCTCGTGCAGCCCAACAACCTGGGCTTCCTTTTTGATTGATGAAAACTTGGCAACTGACTTGGGACTGAGCTTAAACTTTGAGAGGCAAAACTCTAGGCCCTCCTTGATTGTATCCTTGCTTGTATCCCAGTGTAGTCCCACACCGACCACCAAAGTCCTTGGCCTGTACACAACTGAGCGCTCCAGTATCTGTTTTTCCTGTATAATTTTGTCTGAGATTATCAAAAATCCCTTGCAGTCTGACCCTGCCAGCTCTTCCAAGCTTGCATATTGATGAACGTTTTTTGGAAGCTCTTTTTTTGGCATCCACCAATCTTTCTCGCCAGCATCTTGGAAGAGACCTATCTTTTCTTCGTTTACCATAAATGCACTAATTTTTGTTACAGTTGAATCATCGTCAATCTGCCACCCAAACTCCTTTCCTACCAAGTCTACCGCAATGGTTTTGTTAACATCTGCAGCTGTTGTAATCACAGGAGTTGCACCAAGAACTTCTGCAATCTCTTCTGCGAGCTTGTTTGCCCCACCAAGATGTCCTGATAGCGTACTTATCACGAACTTGCCTGTGTCATCAATCACAACCACTGCAGGATCTGTCTTTTTGTCCTTCATGTGGGGAGCCACTAGACGTATTACGGCACCAAGCGAGAAGACGCAGACAAGGGCATTATATTTTTTGAACAACTCGCCAATCTTTTCTGTAGTAGAATCCTCAAACCAGTTAATCTTGGAATCATTGTTTGAAAACTTGGATGGGGCAAAGACTTGCCAACTTGAAAACTTGCCCTTCAGGTTTTTAGCCATCTCAATTCCATTTTTTGTAATGGCAACAATTGCTACGGTATCCACAAACTGTCTCTTTTCCAAGTGAACATATCTGTTACTATCTTGGAAACTTACCTATCGCGTTACCATCAAAATCAAACATGATAACATTGATCTCAAATTTTTCCTCAGAATGTTTTCTTAGTTGGTTGTATACTTCGGAACAGACAAGATCGAAGTATCCCTTGAGGTTCTTGGCTGACACTATCTCAAAGACATGTCTTGCGGTGTTTGCTTTTTTTATTTCTTGTACAGTATCACTTGATGCATTGCATCTCTGTGCAAGCTCTGCAAGAAATTCCATGTCTACCTTGGAACCCTTTACATGGGTCTGCTTTACACCCATGCCCATCTTGGTCAACTTGCCGATAAAGCCTGCAACGTACGCCTTTCTTATTCCCTTTTTTGCGCACTGTTGTACTGTATAACCTGAAAAGTCTCCCATCTGGACAAAGCAATGGTCCGGCAGTGTAATGATATTTCTTGCATAGTCTTCGCTTCTACCACCCGTTGTCAGTACTAGTGTATCATTTCCCATTGCAATTGTAACATCGATGCTCTGCCTAATCGATGCTGCAAATGAGGCAGTAGAATACGGAACAACAATTCCGCTTGTGCCAAGAATTGAGATGCCACCTAGGATGCCAAGCCGCGGGTTGTCAGTCTTTGGCGCAAGCTCTTTTCCCTTTGGAACTGAGATCACAACTTTGATTCCATTTGTTTTAAGAATGTCCTGTGCAACTTCGGTGATGTTTTCTGTGATCATCTTTTTTGGTGTCGGATTTATTGCAGCAGAACCCACCTCTAGGCCAAGGCCTAGCTTTGTTACCCTTCCCACCCCCTCACCCCCATCTATCTCAATCTTGCCCGCGTTATCTGTTATTGAGATCTCGGTGTGTATC
>JBARDK010000038.1:0-1733 GCA_049795075.1 Nitrosotalea sp.
CTGTTAGTCTGAGAATCCGTAAATGACTTGAACCTTTGAATTTGAATAGTCTGAGTTTTACAGGTTCAACTCTTGGATTGTGTAAAAATCCATAACGAAGTTTTATTCAAAAAAGTGGATTTAGAACAAACTGAGAATTAAGGTGAGATCTCTGATTTGCTTGAGGTAACACTGCGTGCTTTGGAAAGTTTCCCTCTTCTACTCCTCATGTAAAAGTATGCGATAGCAGCTGCCGCAATTGCGACGCCAGCTATGATGGTATTTGTCTGCATTACTGGCTCACAGGTTTGCCACTATTAAGTGGTGGTAATAGTAGCAATTCCAAATTTAAGAACGAAAAGGCAGAACGTGTTACCAACACAATAAAAATTTGATTTGAAAAATTAGGTAAGTAGGGAGATGAAGTTTTTCTTTTTCTCGCATCATTCTCTTTTCAGTTTAAAAAACTCTATTAACAAAGCAACTATTGGTGACTAGCTCCCTATAATGACTCTACTCCCCCTAATTCAAGTATGAAAAAGCGATCACATGCATCTTATGTAGCAGCAGGCAAAAAAGGTGCAAGAACTAGAAAAAGAAACGGCAACTAATCAATCTTGTGCAGAAATTGGCTAGACTTTGAACATAAATCTTAGCAATAGCAATTTCTTGCTTACTTTTGCAGATATTACAGGTATTGGTATATGCGATTGAAAGAGATTATTTGTTACATGTAAATAAAAAATCAAAAAAATGGAGTAGACGCGCCAAAACTGTTTTAGTGCAAACCTTAGAATTTTGTTAAATCGGATTTAGCGAAATTTGCAGGACTAGAACCAATGATTTAGTTGATTCATAACTGCCTAAATGTGATGACGCCCACTAATTCTCATGTCCGCTTTTATAACAGGGTCATGCATGAAGTGTGGATATCAAGCAAAACCAAGAAAACATTATTCTGCTGATGTAGGAGTTCATACTTGCCCAACATGTCACAATGAATTGACATAAAAATTTCATTCTTTGGGTTTATACTTGTGAGATTCATTGGCTGATTTTCGTGATCTTAGCCTTTCATAGGTATTGTTAAATCTGCAGTTTAATCCTATGTGGACTGTGAACAAGAAAAAAGCTATAGCTGAATTGATTGAAATCTACAAAGTGAGAATCAGTCAACTAAATGAGGATCTAAAAGGGCAAAATCTTAGCAATGAGCAAAGAGGAACTTTGGAATCTGAAAAAAGAATTGCCGACGAAGAAATGGTGAAATTAGAAACTACAAAATAGATTCAAGAATATTCTTGACCGCTTTCTTATGCCTGTAATTCTTTGCTAACCTTTCCAAAATTTCTTATCGTCGTCTTAATTTTATTAATTACTGCAATGTGATCTTTACTTTTTTCCATTATAGCTAATATGATATATGGAAAGTGTACTATTGAAACAAACTTTGATTCTTCTCTCTCTGTTACGTTATAACTAACAGGCCCAAGCTCGGAATCAAAATCGCTTTGCATGGAGGTTTGCAATCTAAGTCCCATCATATACATCTCTTTTCTTTCCACTGTCAGGTTGATGTCATTATGGAATATGGTATTTTCCATCCTTCCTTGTTTGTTAACTAATCCAATAAACTCAATTCCATCTTCTAATATTGATTTATCGCAAAAGAAATCCGGTTCAATTTTTTCAGTAACTTCTAACATCGTTCCTAGCAGAGCCTGTCTCCTATAATTGTATGTAAAGTATGTCCA
>JBARDK010000039.1:0-12591 GCA_049795075.1 Nitrosotalea sp.
GCTACAGCGATACCCTGAAATGTTCCTCCAATACCTAAATTCTCATAAGTTTGGTTAAAATTATTAATTTCATCTTCTAATGTTTGTCTATCTGTTTCATTACCACTTGCAATAGAGTTAGCTATACCAGATATTGCCTCAACTATGACCTTTAGGTTGCTTGCATTACTGATCGAATGAAGTACATCCAGGTTCTCTTGAGAGATTGAAAGTAGGAGAAACAAATTAACAGCAGAAACTCCAATTATTATCCCAAGTAACAGATATGTTTTCTGCGTAATCTTCAATTTGATAAGGAAGCCGTAGGCAAGCCTATAAAAGCTTGTATAAAAGAGAGCTGGTAATTAGTTAAAATGTCTGACGAGTTTTTAAAGGTTGCAAGACAAGAAATACAATCAGAATTGGACGAGTTAGAACGAATTGTCTTGCATTGCAATAATGACGAGCACATATTCAGGAACTCTCAGAGTATCAAGGCACACGTACATAAAATCAAGGGATTGGCACCAATGATGGGACAAGAAAAAATTGGAGAGTTGGCAAAAACAAGCGATTCCATTTTGAGATACATAATAACTGAAGGTCCATTACCTGGCTCTTGTTTGGCCATAGTCAAAATAATTGAAGACATGAAGAAGATTTTTGATGGTTTGAATATTTATGATCTCTCGGATTTTAAGAAACAAGTGCACGATAAATTTCCCCAGATATCAGAATGGTAGATGCTCTTTTGAACTTAAATACTAAACATGAGGATATGTAAGAATTGGCAAGAATAATGATAGTAGATGATTCCGATGCCATAAGAATGGTGTTAAAGGATATTTTAATCATAGGTAAACACGAATTCGTTGCTGAAGCATCAAACGGACTAGAAGCACTTGAGCAGTTTAAAAGAACAAATCCAGACATTGTACTTTTGGATGTTGCCATGCCCAAAAAAGACGGTCTTACTGTATTGAGGGAGATAATCACATACAAATCAGATGCTAAGGCGATTATGATTACTGCAAGTGACAATCAAGTAACGATGAGAGAATGCATCAAAGCTGGTGCAGTAGCATATATCCTAAAGCCATTTAATTTTGAGGATGTGTTACACAAAATATCAGAAATACTCAATTCATAGATCAAGTGAGTTTCAATCTATCTAGAACCCAGTCTTTTTTCAAGGCGCTTAGGAGAGATCTTAAGACAAGGTGCTTCCACTATTAGGATTGGCTCTTTAACTGTAACATTGCATGATTGAAAACTGTACTATTGGGATAAAATACAGGTATGATTAAAAGGTGCGAAATATCCTGACTAGATAATAATGGAAAAGATAGTAGTAGATACAAGTATCATAATAGATGGAGAAATAACAAAACTAATTGAATCAGGAAGTCTCAAGGATTGTGAAATAATTATTCCTGTTGCAGTTTTAGATGAGCTTCAATCTCAAGCTTCACAAAACAAGGATTATGGTTTTGTTGGCTTGGAGGAGATAAAGAAGATTCGTGACTTGGTACAAAAAAACAACATCGTGCTTCGATTTGAAGGCGAACGCCCAAGCATGGATGATATCAAATTGGCAAGACATGGCAGAATAGATGCCATAATAAAAGACATTGCAAAGAAAAACAACGCCATATTTTATACAGCAGATTATGTACAAGCTCTAGTTGCACAGGCAGAAGGAGTAAAAACTAGTTACTCAAAACCACAGGTCAAGGTAGCAGATCTTGAATTTGAAAAGTATTTTGATGACCAGACAATGAGTGTTCACCTCAAAGAAGGAGCAAAACCTGTTGCTAAACGTGGAAAGCCTGGCGCTTTTTCTTTAGTTGAGCTTGAAGACAAGACGCTCGAAAAGGAATATCTGGAGGGAATTACTACAGAGATCTTAGAAGCTTCAAGAATCAACCAAGCAGGGGTTATTGAAATTTCAAAATCTGGCGCTCTCGTAGTTCAATTCCGCGATTTTAGAGTGGTAATAACTCATCGCCCATTTTCTAGTAGCTATGAAATTACAATTACGCATCCGCTTGTCAAGCTATCACTTGAGCAGTACAATGTATCAGAAAAACTGATGCGTCGATTGTCTGAGAGTGCGGAAGGAGTACTCATTGCAGGAGCACCTGGCTCAGGCAAAAGTACATTGGCATCAAGCCTTGCAGACTTTTATTCTAAAAAAGGCAAAATTGTAAAGACGTTCGAGTCACCAAGAGATCTTCAGGTAGACGAAAAAATTACACAGTATACGCATCTTGAAGGAAGTTTTGAGAATGCAGCAGACATACTATTATTGGTACGACCAGACTACACCATATTTGATGAAGTAAGAAGATATCATGATTTTCGAGTCTTTGCGGACTTGAGGTTAGCAGGGGTGGGCATGGTTGGCGTAGTACATGCAAATGCCCCCCTTGACGCAATCCAACGATTCATAGGAAAAATAGAATTGGGAATGATTCCCCATGTTTTAGACACTGTTGTATATGTAAAAGCAGGTCAGATCTCAAAAGTATACGAATTAGAATTCAAAGTCAAAGTACCTACCGGGATGACTGAACAAGATTTGGCAAGACCAGTAATTGAGGTTAAAAACTTTGATAATCATTCTCTAGAATATGAGATTTACACGTATGGAGAAGAAAACATTGTCATACCAATATCAAAGGAGGCAAAAAGTGGCGGAATTGAAAGACTTGCTGAATCAAAAATAAAAGATGTAATTAGACGATTTGATTCCAACGCAGAAATTGAGATTCTTTCAAACAATAGTATAAGAGTCAAAGTTGACAAAGATTCTATACCTTCGCTGATTGGCCGCGGTGGTTCAACAATAAATGAGCTTGAAAAAAATCTAGGCGTGCACATCGATGTAGAACCAAGAACTGAGATTAGTGAAAACGATGAATGGTTTGAAATGTCAGAATCTGGCAACAACGTAATATTGGAAGTAGACGAGAGCAAATCTGGAATGAATGCAGATGTTTATGTCAAGGACAGACACTTGATATCAACAAGAGTAGGAAAGAGAGGTAGAATAATCATAGCCAAAAGATCAAGTGTGGGAAAGAGAATAATTAATGCGATAATGTCAAAAGATGACATCAAAATAGTGACGCGTGACTAATTACTGGAAATCTTCCAAGATTTTTGGATTTTCCTTTAGAAATACGATGAATTTTCTAAGCTGCTTTATAGTTTGTGGATTTAAATGATGTTCAATTCCTTCTGTATCTTGATTTGCTATCTCGTGATTTATGCCAAGCATCTTAAAAAACTCAAGCAAAATTCCATGTTTTTGCCTTATTGCATATGCAACTGCACTACCTTTTGCAGTCAGATTCATTCCCTTGTATTTTTCATATTCTAGATAGCCATTTTCATCAAGTCTTTGGAGCATTTTTGTAACAGAAGGAGCGCTGACGTTTAGATATCTTGAAATATCAATAGTATTTGCATGCCCTTTTAGTTCAACAAGCTCCGATATTACTTCCAGATAATCCTCCACTCTGGAATAATCTCCCTTGGTTGATTTATGCGCCTCCTTGATAGATTCAAGTCTTTCACTGCGTTTTTCCTTCATAGTATAGGTCAAGGATTATACTTAAAGCGATATAACCTAATCCTTTGATCAGAAATCTTTACCTTATTGTGATTGATCTTTTGCATGGAATCTTAACTAGAGATATCAAAATTTGAGACATATGGATGAGGTACTTAAAAGGCGTATTCATAAAATTAAAAAAATGAGCGATTCCATCAAAAGACGCGCCGAGATGTACTCCACACTAGGAACTTTGGATGACAGAGGTACTGCCAGAGCACTGGGTTCCCTACAACGTGCACCGGCACCAGGTAAGAAGATTCAAAAGATAGGATTTATTTTATTTTTGGCTCCAGAACCATTCACCACTGTTGCAGGCGTTCCGATGATCATCGCCGGCAAGTATTTAGACAGAGTTTACAATGGTGCCACCATATCAGACATAGGTCATGAAGCAAAGAATTTTGCAAGAAATGTATCAGACATCAAGGACAAGATGAGATAGCTAGAATTTTTTATTAGTGTATTTTTTGCATTAGTTTTTAACTAGACATATCTCATAATTTTTATGGCAACAAGAGGCCAGATATTAATTCCAATAGCCATTACAGCAGTGATAATTGGTATCGTTGGAGTATTGACAATTCCTGCAGACTCTAAACTTGCCGAAGTTAAATTTCCAAAAGGCACTGTGAAGATAGACAATGTAACTCTAGATGTACAAATAGCAGAAACAGATAACCAGAGAGATAGGGGTTTGATGTTTCAAGATCAGCTACCATATGATCAAGGAATGATCTTTGTGGTGGACAACGAGCAGGTTATTCCCATATGGATGCTAAACATGCAATTTCCTCTTGATGTAATTTGGTTTGATAGTAACGGAAATGTGGTCCATATAGCAAAATATGTACAGCCGTGTCAATCAGCTCTTGAGACCGCAACGTGCGCTGTGGACAATGGCGGAGGCAAACCAGCAAAATATGTACTAGAAACGACCGCTGGTTTTGTTAGCAAGTTCAACATAACAGCAAGTTCTAAACTACAGATAATCTCTATGTGATTCGATTTCTTTGAACAGTTTGTCTTAGTTCGTTGAATGTAGCTTGAATCTCGTCTACAGCAGTTTCGTCTTCTAATGTGCTTACATCACCAATGTTTTCATTGTTTGCCACAGCCTTTAGTAATCTTCTCATTATCTTTCCGCTCCTTGTCTTTGGCAACTTGGAAACAATATACAGTTGATCAGGGGTTGCAATTGGACCCACTACCTTTCGTATGTGTTGGATGAGTTCATCCTCTAATTGTTTGCTTGGAGTTACACCTTCCTTCAATACCAAAAATACAATTATTGATTCACCTTTTACTTCATGTGGAATTCCGCATGCAGCTGCCTCTGCTATTGCTTTATGAGATACAAATCCACTTTCAATCTCAGTAGTCCCAAGCCTATGACCTGCCACCTTTAGAACATCATCTGCTCTGCCTAACATCCAAAAGTAACCATCTTTGTCCTTAATTGCATAATCTCCTGGATAGTACATGGTCTTGTACTTTGACCAGTACACAGTTTTGTATTTCTCATCGTCTGCCCACAGTGAAAGAAGCATTCCAGGCCATGGATTTTTGACTACAAGATAGCCTTTTGTTCCGGATGGAAGAACATTTCCATTTTCATCAACTACATCAACACTGATTCCTGGCAATGGCCTAGTTGCAGAACCCGGTTTGAGCGATATTGTGTCTAGTCCTGGAACTGGGGAGATCATTATTCCACCAGTTTCTGTCTGCCACCAAGTATCTACTATTGGACAGTTTACTTTGCCAATTACTTGAAAATACCATTTCCATACTTCTGGATTTATTGGCTCACCTACTGTACCAAGTAGTCTCAAACTAGACAGATCTTTCGAATTTGGTAGTAAGTCACCATATTTCATAAACATGCGCAGTGCAGTTGGAGTTGTATAAAGGATTGTGACTTTGTGTCTTTCAATTAGGTCCCAAATTCTTGCGGGCGTTGGAAAGACTAGTGCTCCTTCATACATAACCTGAGTTACACCATGCATTAAAGGCCCGTATACAATATAGCTGTGACCTGTAACCCATCCGATATCAGCAGTACAAAAATAAATGTCAGATTCCCTGATATCAAAAACCCACTTGAATGTGCTGTAAAGGTGCACCAAGTAGCCACCCGTTCCGTGAAGAACCCCCTTTGGCTTTCCCGTAGTTCCTGAAGTATACAGAATGTAAAGCGGATGAACGCTGTCAAGTTTTTCAGGTTCGCAATATTCTGATGCGTTGTTTATCAGATCAGTCCATATCTTATCTTTTTTTCCCAGTGTCATTGGAATCTTGGCATGCGCATATACCAACACATTTTCCACAAAATCAAAATCAGATATTGCCTCGTCTATGACTTGCTTTAGCTTTACTACTGTTCCCCGTCTAAATCCTCCATCTGCTGTAATTATGACCTTTGATTTTGAGTCATAGACTCTATCTTTAATAGATTGTGAACTAAATCCGGAGAAGATGACAGTGTGGATTGCACCTATTCTTGCACATGCAAGCAAAGAAACAGCCAACTCTGGAATCATTGGCAGATATATCGTAACGCGGTCTCCCTTTTTGACCCCAAGTGACTTGAGAGAGTTTGCCACTTTACACACATAGTTCAATAGTTCATTATATGTGAGAGTTCGCGTCTCACCATTTTCTCCTTCCCAGAGTATGGCATTCTTCTGTGGGTTTTTTCGAACTACCACATCAAGTGCGTTATAAGACGCATTAATTTTACCATTTACGAACCATTTTGCAAAAGGTGGATTCCATTCTAGTGTTTTATCCCATTTTTCAAACCAATGAAGTTTACTTGCTTCTTCTTCCCAGAATTTTATATAATCTTGATTTGCTCTTTTTCTTGTTAGAGTATCATTATTTCCAAGACCTATTGAATATTCCGTATCCAACAAGTATGTGTTGCATCTATCTTAAAAAAAAGATTCGGTTAAAAGGAGGTAGGAGCGAATCTTCCCATCCCATCAGATATTCTCAAGAAGATGATATTCTCTTAAGCCAATCTGAGTCTTGAGGTTCTTCCTCACCATCGGCTCCAATAGCAACTGGTTTTGGGGTTAATGTTTGGGAATTCGTATTACCAACTACCATTTCAGTAGATATTGGCGTCTTTGGTTGAGGAGAGGGAGAAGTTTCCGCCGTGCCAAGATAGGAAACGGCAGCTGAATGAACGTCCTGTTTTGGACTTTCGGTTCGCTCCACAGTATCAACTGAAAGATCGTTGATGCGACGTTGAATGTTTACTATCTCTGCCTTCTCGTGCTCGATGTGTTCGATGATTTCAACCGTGTGGGCCTTGACTGATTCGTACTTGGCATCAGAGATCTCAGTACTTTTGTTTTGTAATTTTGCATCAAATCTCAGCATTCTGATTGATTTGAGCTGATTGTCAAGATCTGACAGCCTATGCCCTAGTTTTTCTTTGATTTGTTTTTCGGTCTCATCCAGAGTTAGTAACTTCATTTTATATTTCTCGTGGATCAATTCAGCATCCTCCTTCATGTCGTCGTTTTCAGATACGATGTCTATCAACGCACGAATTCGGCGCAATGTAAGACCCTTTTCCCGCAACAATCTCTGGGCGTCTAATCTCCATCTAGGAATGAAAATTACGAATTGCCCCTGAACGACTAGTTGCTCAAATGGAACTTGTTTCAGCCCTTCAGAACCACAATCGACACCTACGGTTTGTACACTTCCATCTATGTCTGTTATAGTTCCTATGACCTTACCAATGTAAGTGCCATACATGTCCTTAACTTGCTTGCCGATAAACTCGACATCTTCTTTGCTCATTGTGCACTTGTCATATTTTTGATATAATCAGCAAAGTGTTAACAAGGTTTTCAATTTTAGTAAGATCATTTTAGCTAAGTTTTCTCGGCTTTTTGAAAATTTAGTAATTTTAAAATCATGTGTATTGTAATGGTCCAACAATGATTACAAAGGAAGAACTAGACGAAGTCTTACATTTTGTTGCAAAACGATGGATAGACATGAGCCGCGATCCAAACCACAAAGCCTTTGAAAACATGCCAACTGATTTTTGGATGAACTCAATGGGTGGCATTGCAGGAGAAGGAAGATGGGTTACAACTTTGATGTATACAGAGGATGTGTCAGAAGCAGAGTCATTTAAAGAAGTATTACTTAGATGGCAATCAAGACGCAATACATTGAAAACAGGATCGACAGATTTGATTCAAATCGGGAAAAAAGACACGATAACAAGATAGTAGATTATTTATAATTGAACTACTTTCGAATCGTGTTGTCAGAGTTTTCTGAATCTGAGAAAGAGATCTTGTTAAAGCATTTTTCTAATGTAGATGACTCTGTTTTTGCAATCACAACACCGCAACAAGTAGATCGTGGAGCCCTAATGTCAAGATATAGCAGAACTGACAAGAGTATGCGTAAAGTGTTTCTTGATGAATTTCTGCAAAATGAAAATCGTGGAGAGGAATTTTACAACAAGGTTCTACTAGAATATGGAGATGATTCTGTCGCAGAGCTTGGCGAAGCCCAGATTGCAGTAGAAGGATTATCCAATATAGCAGTAAAGAAAATAGAAGATCGTAGAATAGGATTATCATATCTTGAAAAATCTTCTCGATATGTAGCTTGGGATAAAAAGATCAACGGAGAATACAAATTTTTCAAAGACCCAGACATAATGAGTTCAAAGTATGCAGACAAATATCTAGAATCTTGTAATTTAGATTTTGACGTATATTCTAGAAATATCCAGCCTATGATATCATACATTCAAGAAAGAGAGCCTATTGAAAAACAAAAATTCAAAAATTCAACAGGAGATGATGTTCTGTTTTCACAACTTAAAAATGAGGACGATGTAAAATCTGCCACACGTATTTACAATGCAACGATAAAAGCCAAAGCATTAGACGTTCTGCGTGGCATACTGCCTGCCTCAACTCTCACAAACGTCGGAATCACGGGTAATGGTAGAGCATTTGAATATCTTCTCACCATACTTTATTCCTCAAATCTAAAGGAAGAGAGAGAAATTGGTAGGAAAATACACACAGAGCTAGATACCACTATCAAGTCATTTATCAAAAGATCTGATGACAAACACGGAAAACTCTTGCAAAACTATCTCTCTGAATTGAAAGGTGTTGCAAAAACATTTGGTAAGAAACATCTCAAAACTAAAAAATCAAAAGACTTTCTTGTTGAAATGATAGAATCTGAACCTGAGAAAAAAGCAGAAGATATGATAATTTCTGCACTGTTATACGAGCAGTCTACTGGAATGTCATATGGAGAAATTTTAGCTCAAGTAAAGAAGATGAATACTGCTACAAGAAAGAAAATTATCAAAACTTTTTCAAGTTTACGAATGAATAGGCGACAGAGGCCACCAAGAGGGTTTGAGATGACAGAATACACGTTTGATCTACTGACTAACTTTGGCATGTTTCGTGACTTTCACAGACATCGCGTGTTAACGCTAGAAAGACAGTTGTTGACGGCAAACCATGGCTTTTTAGTTCCAGAAGAAGTCCGGTCACTTGGAATAAGAAAGGACTTTGAAGATTGCATGTACAAATCAAAAGAGGTTTTCAATTTGTTGGAAAAAAAGATTTCAGAACAGGCACAGTATGTTGTAAACTTTGCATATAAGTATCATTATTTTATGAAATTAAATCTAAGAGAAGCTGTTCATTTGATAGAACTTAGAACTGTTCCGCAAGGACATTCAGATTATCGTAAAGTTGCACAAGAAATGTTCAAGTCGATTAAAAAAACACACCCAAATCTTAGTCAGATAATAAAATATGCTGATCTTAAAAGTTACAGTCTTGAAAGGCTAGAATCTGAAAAAAGAATAGAAGAGAAACGAAAGAGATTACGTTAGAGTTTTTAATTTTATTTTATTTGAACCACTGTTCTAGATTGTGACTTTTCTTTTCTATTGATTTTTTCAATCTATTCAATGATGTTCCCACTCTTTCAATGGAAAAATTTCTCTCTCTTGTAAGATAGTTTGTTATGCCTTGATAGTCAACATCCCCAAACTTTAGATCAGAAACATTCGCTACTTTTGGATTCAGAAATATATCTCTTATTTGCTTGTAGTCAATCCGGTCTAGTTTTTCTTGAATTTGCGGTATTTCCTCTAGTCTTCCATGTTGTTTTATGGCCTTTAATGCAGTCTTTGGCCCTATCCTCTCAAATCCGTCTGGATTAAAATCAGTGCCTATCAATATTCCAACATCCACCAATTGCTCCCGTGTTATACCTAGATTATCCAAGGTTTTGATTAGATCTATAATTTCAGGTTCCACCTCTATTGTGGTGTTTCTGTTAGGCAGTTTTCTTTTACCGCTATTTGTAAAGTTTCGTACAAGCTTCTTTGCTCCAAATAAGAGTGAGTCAAAATCTTGACTTGCAGATACATGAGCCTGTCCAGTTATAGTCATGTAAGCTGCCGTAGCTTCTCCTTCGGATGGAGCACTAACAAAAGGAATTCCGAATAGTCCTAACAGTCTTTTAGAATCCTCAACCATCTCATCCTTTAGAAACGATGTTTGTTGTGCATACTTTTTTGCTTCTTCATATCTTCCTTGGCTAACCGCGTTTTCGTATTTTATGGTGGCTTCTTTTTTGATCTGCTTTCTTCGTTCAATCTCGGCTGATTTTAGGGATGGGGGTTTTCCATCAAACACGTAAACTGGTTTTATCCCAAGAGATAGGAAATTGATATTTCTGTAAAAAAGACCAGTGATGTGACTAGTGATTTTTCCACTATAGTCAGTTAAAGGTAACCCATCAGGTCCACGAATAATTGACAAGAATTGATAAATTGCATTGTAGGCATCTATTGCGACAATTTTGGATGCAAAGGATTCCAGGTTGGTCTTTTCTCTGACACATAGCGTTTTAAGATCTAAACCCATAGGTTTAGTTTAGAACATGGGGATTTTTGCTTTTCCTATTTTTTCTTGGCACCAGATTTAGACTCCCAACCTCTTTCGATTATCTCTTCGTAAATGTTTGAGAGTTTAGGTATGGCTTCACCTTTTTCTGCGGCTATCTTGACCTTTTCGCGGTAATAATTTTCAATTGCCTTTGCAATGTTGCCATCAATGGTAATGGATACGCGTGTCTTTGTCAAAATACCTTACCTAATGAGTGATTAGAAAGTATCAATAATAAACTATCTATTATCAATTATTACAAACTATGAAATCAGGATAAAACCATCTCGCGTAGCCTGTAGCCTGATCACTTTATCTTTTGGCAAACCAAGATGAACTAGAAGATCCTCAATAGTAGAATCATCAGAGAGAGCATATTTTTTTCCTTGGAACTCGATGGATACAGTTTTCTTAGTTATTGCTTCCATTCGATGTTCTTGTGATAGATTGTCTACTTTATATCTTTTATTATATATTTGATCATCTGATCACTTTATTATCATTGTATTTATGTACCCAGAACCGAGTCATCACAGGTTGCCAGGTTAGCCAAGCGGTACGGCGACCGCCTCGAGATCATATACAGGGCAGCGGTTGTGCATCAGCACTCAGGGGTTCGAATCCCTTACCTGGCGCTGACCTTCTTATTTACTGTCTTGATACAAGATGTACATTACGAGTCAAAATTAGATACAAACGTCAAAAAAAGATCGCGGTACACTAGTCAATTTTGCAAAGATGCATGGCATAATCAAACAATCAATGTATTTTAGTCATGTTTTGGACCAACCATCTCATCACTTTTTACATTCTGGTCCCATCTTCCCTTGATACCTTTGAGAATAAGGTATGCTCCTCCTCCGATTATACCTAATGCTAGACCAAGGCAGAGAAGCGCGTCTTGTTCTTTTTGCACACAGTTAACATGTACTGCCGTTCCAGAAGAATAGTCATAACAATCATCAAATTGGTTTTGCTGTATAGAAATCTGAGTGTATTGCGAGCCTGCCATGCCAGCAATATAAAAGCCTGCGAAGATAATTAGAGATCCTATCAGTATTAGCCTGATATCGCTCACACCAATATTTTCTTATGCATAATATTTAACGTTGTGACATCCTATCTTCAGTGATATCATGGTCTTCGGTTTCGGAAAGAAAAAAACGGTAGAAAATCCAGTCAGCCCCGCTCAGCGACAAAGAGAGACATCCCTACAAGAGATCCCATCAATTATCAAAGAACATGAAGGTCCGCGCATATCAAATATCCTTCAAGAGGCCAAGCGGTTAAAAACAGAGATTGAACGCAACCAAAAGAACATCCATGGCATAATTCTTCATTTAGAATCAGACGACCTAAAACTTGATGATGTGGACAAGAATCTAAAGACGGTCGGAAAAAGAGGCAAAGATGCTGTAGTATCAACCATCAAGAAAGAAACTAGCGTCAAATTAACTAATATTGCGAGATATGAGGATGTAGTAGTCGTCAATAATGAAGTTAATCAAACACTCAAGAGAATCGGAGACACTTTGGGATTACATACAAAAGTGATGCATGTTTTTGCAAGAAAATATGCGGATAAACTTAAAGAAGAGATTGCAAAGCTTGCTCAAAATAGAAACGCCTTACAGATATTAATAAATGAACAGGAAAGTTTCAAATTTGATTCTGCATCCATACTTGATCTCATTAAGAAAATTGATAATTTAAAAATTGAAGAAAGACAACAAAATCACAGGTTAGTTGAGGTTAGAAATGAGAAAAGTGATACGCTTCACATCATTACAAGACTTGAACTAGAAATATCTGAGTTAAGAGCAAAACCTGAACATCTAGAATTTTTGGAAGTACGAAAAAAAATAGATTTGCTATCTCATGAAAAGCACGAAATAAGGGGAAAAATAGATGCGCAATTTACCAAGATTTCAAGACCGCTCAGTAAGTACAGCTATGTTTCTTCATTTGACAAGCCAATGAAAAAGTTGATGGAGGAACTTATTTCTGATCCCTATGAAGTTA
>JBARDK010000040.1:0-5194 GCA_049795075.1 Nitrosotalea sp.
ATCTGGGCCTGTTCTGCGGTTGTGACGTCCATAACAACACCATTTTTTAGCATGTGAGCAAAACCGCGCTTCAGAGTTGAGGTACCCCTACGCGTTTCAAATGATCCTAACTTCTCTTGAACTACTCCTTTTGCATTACCAAAATCGCCTGAAAGCGGAATCATGTAGTTTGATCGCCTCGAGATCTATTTATTTTATGGTTCTAGCAAGTGGGCGATCCATGCCTTCAAATCCAACTTTGATGCACCAACTAGAAGGATTACTGGTATTCCCATATTTCCCCTTGAGTACCTATTTTACTATTTCACCTATGATATCATCAAGACTTGATTGTACCTGAGTTATAATCGGCGGAACGAATTCTTGGCTGGCGTTTTGGTCCGCCCACTGAAGATTGACAGTCTTGCCATTAAAAGTGGCTTGAATGCCATATTTTTCATAATCTGAAATATCTGGTTTGGCTTGGTAGACGTTACTTGGAATATCCACAAACCCAGTTTCTTTAATGAGTGCCTTCAATTGTGTAAATTCATCTTGAGACAGTTGATATTTTACGTCAGGTTCTGAATATCCATTTTTTGTGAGGCTGTACACAACAGAACCATCATTTTGGATTGTCAAGACTTCGGCAGTATCTGCCCCAATGCTTTGTGTGAGTCCAAACGATATCTTTTCTAGATGTTCTTTGGTATACTGAAGAGTCATTACATCTTCAGAGTTTACTGCAGAGCTCTGGATCTCTGGCCTTGTCAATTGAGGAACAACTATGAAGATGGCTGCAAGTATAGGAATAGCTCCTAGTATGAGTATTATTGGTTTTACCATGGCTTTTCAACTAATTTTTTTGAAGTTATGCAAATGAAAGAAAACTGTATCAATTTTGTAGAGTTCATGCCTTTTCCCTAATTGATCAGGTTCTCATGTCTGCAATAAATCTTCAGAAACTAAGTAAATTAAAATTTAAGTGCATTTATTGACCAAACGTGGGGTCGTAGCCTAGCCAGGCATGGCGACAGGATAGATCACATGATCACCGCTAAGGGCTCCAGTGGTTAACTAGCTTCACTGACGAAAGGATGATGTACAGTTTGGAGCTGTAGTGACCCGTGTGTCGCCGGTTCAACTCCGGTCGGCCCCACCATTTTTTAGATCCGCCATTTTGGAGAACAGTTATAAGGAAAAACCAGCTATCTAAAACTGATCAAGTTGGGGATGGTTTACGGTAATTATTATAAAAATGGAGAACATAAAAATTGAGTCACGGTAATTTTCCTACATTTGGGGCTTCTAAAACTGGAACATATGTTTCCACCCTGAAAAATTACAATCTGCCTCCTTTCATTCTTGAAAAGGTCGCAATAGATTGCAAATCAGACCTAGTTAGAAAAGGAAGAATCGAGGAACGTCTGCAAAGCATGAACGACGCAGCTCTTGAGATTCTTCACAGGGTTTTTGTTAATTGTGAGGAAAGCTCTGACGGCACTTATGCCAACTATCGCTTTTTTGCATATATTTCCAGCATGTTTCACAAGTGTGAAATCCTTCTAAATGAAAAGATCCCTGGCCATTCTGGCAAGATTCACAAGATTCCAATTGCAGTAAAAAATAATGGCATGTACATTGCGGTAGGTTTTAACAAGTCAAGTGGTGGTCCAATATCAAAGAGAGAATCAATCAAGTTCTATGAGATTGTCGATGACATTAAGAAAGGAGAACATGGAAACCAACTCTCAGAAGGAGTGTATGGTTCTTCAGTGGGCTTTGATGGCGAAGCACTTGTTACTTTGGAAAAGTTAAGCCAAGCTCGCAAGAAGGACCCACAAAATAAAATAGATTTTAAAACAGCAAGCTTTGGAAATAGAATTTATTCTGTCACAAAGTGCTAAGACTGTACAAATTATTCTAGTAATATTCCTCTGCGATATATTCTGCCTCTACAAGATTCAGATATGGAACCAATTTGGCCTTCTATATGCATGACACCCCCCGACATGTATGTGCCAACGTGACCACCTGTGTTGCCTTGGATTATGATGTGTCCACCAGACATGTTATAGCCGACATAATATCCTGCATTGCCTTGGATTGTGATCTCGCCTCCGGACATACCCTCCCCAATGTAATCCCCTGCGTTACCTTGGAATGCGATTTTTCCCTGTTTGAGTCTGTAACCGATACAATCAGCTGGGCAACCTAGACTAGGAAAGTCCAACGCAACTGTGTCATCCTTTTTTATTACCTTGTTTATTGCAGCTGAGATGAAGAGGCCTGCTGTCCAGTAGTTTGCCTTGTCTGAGAAAGACTCTCTATTTATCAAGCCTGCAAAAATTGACACGTCGTTGAGGGTGAAGTTGAGCCTTTCAATCTTTGACGACGCGGATTTGTAAGAATCTTCAGAAGTTAAACTGTTGGCATAAACAATGTATTCTCTGAAGATGTTGGCAATAGCAGATATTGTGTCGTTTGAGTTTTCTCCGTCCACATATCCTAGAATGTTTTGTTTCCCTTTTGTAGTTTTAGTATCTTGATTTTCTATCTGCTTTTCTGCCTGTTTCACAATGTCCGGTTAGGAGGAAAGTGATTATGATGCTCTACAGTTAGGTAACTTAATTTTTAAGATAGAATACATTATGAATGCTGAAATATACTATCGAGTACTTTTGCTGTCTTCCATGCACTTTACGACGATTCTTATTGAGCACTCATGTACTGTATACATGCAGGCGTCTTGCAAGGTTAGATTCAGTTTTACTGCTGTAGATTCGCATTATTATGCAGGTGGAATAACCGATCCTGGTGGTATTCTCTTAGATATAGAAAAAAAGCTGCCCCCTCACATCAAAAAATTGCAGCATGGCAAAGACAAGGGATCGTCAAAAGTATACGTGGAATATGCTATCAGTTACGATGATTCAGATCTCCCAAAACAAAAAGAGGACTCTTTTGCAAGATTCATGACCGAAGATCCATACGAAGAGTTGCTTGGAGATGACATTGAACTGGTAGGAAACATCATAAAAAAGACATATGGTGTATCAAAGGATGAGAGCGATAAAATCGAATACAGAATTTTGGAAGGTCATAATTTAATCAAGGCTTTAGCTGACCCAGATTATCTGAAACACTATACAGACAAAAATAAGATTGAATGATGTAATCAAGAAGGTAGGAATGGCTAGTGCTTCTTTTTAGCAGAACAGAATTTTGTATGAATTTGTTTTTCTACAGTTAGCGTTGTCTCGTTTTCATGAAACATTTTTGTTCCACAATCAGGACAAACGAATTCTGGCATGAAAAAACTCTAAAACACTTACTTATAGTCTTTTAGAAGATTCGGAAATCCAAAGTACATCATTGAGAGATAAATAGTAGAAAAGCTACGCAATGTATTTCAGTCAGGATATGGAACTTGCTAAAATAATGGCAATGGAAGATGCAGAGACCCCATGTAAGACATTTGGTTGGTTCTACTACAAAAGGGGAAGATGTTTTGGAGTTACAAAGAACCATTACCTTCCGCCTGGAAAATGGCAGACGTTATGCGGCAATCATGTGGTGGAGCCATCAGATATCTCACATGTTCGTTTTACTAACATAGATCAACTTTTCAGACATAAACTTTGCAAAAGCTGCTCATGTTTATTCAATACCAAGTCTTCGTTGCAAACCTAGTCTGGCACGTAATGCCATATTTTAGTCTCGATGATTTCTATTGCCTGAGACTTGAGGTATCAAGTGTTGCAAAAAGTGGATCCTTCTCAGTCTTTTTGTGGTTGGCGTCATAGTGTTCAAATGATAATGATGCAAAAAGATGCTTGTCCCATATATCGTGTACAAGTTCTTTATAGTTCTTGTATTTGGCTTGTCTGAGAAACTCGTGAGAAAGCTCGTGAGAAACCTTTGTGCAGTTTTTCTCCATTAGAAAATTGAGATCATCTTTTTGAGGGCTCTTTTGCCACCACACCATCCCAAAGTTTTCTGCATAATAGCCCTCACAGGTACAGTCTGTCCACATGGGCCTAAAATATGTCAGATAAAAGTGAAAAATGTGTTCACCTCTGTTTACATGGTCTTCCATAATCACAGGTGTATCAAGTATTCTGAATCGTCCTCCAGATTTTACTATCATCTCGTCGGATTGGACATCAACTTTCTGTGAAAATGTCTTTTCAATCCATGTCTTGTAAAAGTTGGCCATTTTTTCTACATACTGAAATTCCCACTTTCTTTGCTCAAGTTCTTCTTCCTTTACAAGAAATATGAAGTGTAGTAGCACATTTGCTCAAGGCCATTACACAATTAAAAGGTCTTTTGCAGACGCCTGTTAATATGATATTTCATAAATCTTTGTTCGTGGCATCTCAAGTGATCCACCGTTAATTTACCATTGTCTCTGCATAAAAAACAAAAATTGAAGATCACGCTCTTGAAAATATGTAGAGTTGAGTGATGGAAAATAAGGAACTAACTTTGACCTTCGATTCCCATCAAAGTTAGAGTAGAACGAATCTTCTCTATTTTACGGATCTTCCATGTGATTATCTCCCTGAGGGCTTCTACTGTTGGAGATTCAATTTTGGCCAAAATATCGTAGGCTCCAAACGTACCATGAACTTCTTTTACTCCGGCTATTGCTTTCAACTGTGAAATGATTGCTTCTTCTGAGCCCAATTCACAATTTATTAGCACATATGCAGTTGCCATAGTATATCTATACAAGGCAAATATATCAATAGATCTGTTGTTTTCGGTCTTTTGCAATAATTGTCAAGTAGCATCATAATCAAGAATAAGACTCGTTTTGCGTTCAAAAATAGCAAAAATCATTGCGATTGCCAACGTTTTTCAAAAATTAAATGAATGTTCCCCGGTTCTGACTCACAGAAAATCATTGGTAATTTTAGCCTAAACCCTCATCTTGTTTTCATACCGGGGTGCCCTGTCGCACGGCTGGGTGGACCAAAAATCATATTTTATCATCACAGTCCGTCTGCGTGCATTTGGGGCGTAATGAATTATCTTCTAGTCAAATATTAATCCAGTGAGCTTTATCAAACGTTGCATAACAGGCACAAAAATGAAATCCTTATGCAATATTTCAACTAGTGAAAACTTTAGAAATGAAGGAAAGTATAAATTCAATCACACAAAACTTTGGTAATGGTCAAACCAATTCCAGATGGATATCATTCTG
>JBARDK010000041.1:0-11077 GCA_049795075.1 Nitrosotalea sp.
TTTCAGTACAGACCAATCAGGTACTGACTTGACTACGACCAATATCATCTCTCCTGGAGATTATAACTTTACAAGTGACATGGCAGTTGACTCTACAAACAAAATTTGGTATACAGTGTGGAACTACCAACTGGGAGGCCTTCTTGTAAGCTATAACCCACAGACTTCGCAATTCTCAAACTATACACTTCCTTCTGGAATACTTGCACCAAATGGACTCTCAATTGGTTCAAATGGAAAGATATGGCTGACAGATACTGCAAGCAGTGTATTTGTTAGTTTTGACCCACAGTCTCAGCAATTTACAAAGTATATGACTCCGCTACCACAAGTCTCGACATATGGCAATGTTTCAGGACTGATAAAGACTCCAATTACAAGACCATATTGGGATCAATTCGATGACCAAGGAAGACTTTGGTTCAACGAGCAAGTAGCAAATTCACTAGCAGTGTTTGACCCGGCAAAAGAATCTCTTGTAGAATATTTGGTACCATCAAAGAATCCTAACTGGTCAGATTGCGGTAACCAGACCGATTGTGGAGTAGCCCAGGTGCTTGACTTTACAGTTGCACACAACAAGGTGTGGTTTCCAGAGTGGGTTGAAAATAACATTGGCATGCTAGACCCAACTGTTCCATTACCACTTGCTCTGAATACATCCACTTCAGCAGTCACCCTGCACAGAGGCCAGAATGGAACCGTGAATGTTACACTCAGTCCAAGTGAACAATTAACCGGTACAGTTGAGATACTGACACAACAAACAGCAAGTACGCAAGACCTTACAGTCACACCAACTAATCAGACTATAACACTAGACAAACAAAAAACCATACCGGTAAATCTGTCTGCTGACAATTTTGCACTTTCAGGTACCTACAAGGTAGTGGTTGCGGCAAGATACCAAGATGTAACAATATCGCAATTTGTTACAGTTACCATACAGTAAAGAAGTGGTCCCAAAACTAGATAATTTAATTGGGATTTCCACCTATTGTACCAATACACAGGGTACTGGAGGAAAGATACGAACCAGTCAGGACCAATTCTTTGTCTCCGAAGTCTTGCGCGAAAAAACACTTGCAAAGATTTCACAGTCTGGAAACTATGCAGTATTTAGATTAAAAAAATCTGGAATCGATACCAACCATGCCCTCTCTGACATATTAAAAAAACAGGGCCTGCGGTTGAAGGCACTTGGCCTAAAGGACGCAAACGCCACAACTGAGCAGTTTGTTTGCGACATGAATGTATCACGTATGCATGAAACCATAACAACAAACAGGTATACACTTGAAAGAATTGGATTTGTTCAAAAACCTCTTACAAAAAAGGACATGGTTGGAAATCATTTCAAGATCAAGATAGAGGATACAGATTTTGTAAAGATTTCAGGTTTTGACCAGCATGATAAGATCCTAAACTTTTACGGATATCAGAGATTTGGGAGCAGAAGAGCAGTCTCGCACCTCATAGGAAAGGCAATGTTGCAAAGAAACTTTGACCTGGCAGTAGAAGTCATACTTGCGTCAACCTCAGAATATGACTTTCCTGAAAACAACAAGATTAGGGAGACACTCAAAGACAAGGCAAACTATTCAAAGATTTTTGATGACATACCTCCACAGATGGACATCGAGAGACTGGTCCTAAAAGAGATGATAGAGTATGATGAGGCACTAAAGGCATTGCGTGCCATACCAATTTCTCTGAGAAGATTTTTTGTCGAAGCATATCAATCATTTATCTTCAATCGTACTGTTAGCATGGCATACGAAATGGGCGAGAATCTGTTCGCGCCGCAAGCAGATGATGTGTGTTATGACAAGGACGACAATCTTGGCAGATATCAAAATGACCCAGAACAAAAACTTGCTATACCTCTTGTCGGTTATTCATATTCAAAAAGAAACAGATTTGATTACCAGATATCAAAGATACTTGACGAAGAACAGATGAGTCCAAAAGATTTCTTTGTAAAAGAGATGCAAGAAGTAAGTGAAGAAGGGGGATTCAGGAATGCAGTTATGCTCTGCAGAGATTTTGCATCAAGCCCACCACATGTAAGTTTCACACTTTCAAGGGGCTCGTATGCAACCATGTTACTAAGGGAGATAATCAAGCCATCTGATCCGGTTGCAGCAGGTTTCTGAATAAATAGTTCCAAAGATCCACAATTCACAGGTAAATACTTGGACAAAAGAAAACATGGTACCAGTAATAATTTTTATTGTCATCACCCCAACATGCAAACATGTTCGACAAGTTTTACACCAGAGTGACAAAGGCCCCCGAGTTTCCGTCCAACTTTGACTGGATAAACTCAAGCGAGCCCCTCTCACTTGAGAAACTCAGGGGACATGTGATTGTTCTAGACTTTTGGACATATTGCTGCATAAACTGCATGCATACACTACCTGTCTTGGCCCAGCTTGAAAGAAGATACGAGGGAAAACCGGTAGTATTCATTGGTATTCATTCTGCAAAATTTTTCAACGAACAGGACCGAAACAACATAGAACAGGCAGTGAGAAGATACGAGATCTCACATCCCGTTTTAGTAGACAAGCAGATGACAGTCTGGCAAAAATATGACATCAGCGGCTGGCCTACAATTGTAATCATTGACCCAAATGGCACCATAGTGTACAAGCAATCAGGCGAGGGCCAGAAGGAAGTGATAGAAGATACCATAGATGCCCTGCTTGAAAAACATGGTAAGAGTGGAGATTTTGCCAAAGTGCCAATCAAAATTACGCGTCATGCCATCCAAGACAAGACAACTCTTTCCTATCCCGGAAAATTATCCATATCAAATGACAAGATAGCAATATCTGATTCAAATCACAACCGAATCATCATAACAGACATGACAGGCAAGATTGAAAATATCATAGGAAATGGAAAGACAGGATTGGCTGATGGAAATTTTGCAGATGCCATGTTTTTCAGGCCGCAGGGAATAGTTTTCAAAGACAACACAATATTTGTTGCAGATACCGAAAACCACGCCATACGAAAGATAGACATGGCTATAGGTAAAGTAACCACAGTTGCAGGTACCGGAAAGCAAGGACCTTGGATGTCAATGGGTGGAAAAGGAAAAGAGACGTTACTTTCTTCACCTTGGGATGTAGCTGCAAAAGACAATCTCATTTTCATTGCAATGGCAGGAAACCATCAGATATGGACATATGACACCAAGACAGACATGGTGCACCCTTTTGCAGGAAATGGTTATGAAAATATCATAGATGGTAACAGGATGAGAGCACAGCTAGCTCAACCAAGCGGTCTTTCAATCTCGGATAACAGATTATATTTTGCAGACAGTGAAACTTCATCAATTCGCGAGGTAGACCTCCAGTCAGGTTATGTTAGAACAATTGTAGGGCAGGGGCCTTTTTCCTTTGGACATAAAGATGGACATCATGATGAGGCACTCTTCCAGCACCCACTTGGATTGTGTGCAACGTCAAACCAAGTTTTTGTTGCAGATACCTACAACTCTGCATTAAGAGCCATAGATTTGAAAACCGAAACGGTTACAACAATAATTGGAAAACAAGGCACGTCTGGAATTTGCAGACTTGATGATCCAGGTTGTGATTCTCTTGGACTCTACGAGCCAAGCGATGTCAAGTTTTATCAAGACATGCTATACATTTCAGACACCAACAATCATTTGATACGAGTCTACGATCTCAAAACAAATGTTCTCAAAACACTCGAAATTATCAATTAGATCAAAAGTCAATCAAAGTAATCTTTTGGTATGATTTGCTGGTCTACTGCAAAATCCTCGACTTGTTGAAAAGTCATTACACCTTTTTTGTATTGATCCCAGATAAACTCTAGATACTGTATCCTTTCGGGGTGTTCTCCACCTGGAGATTTTGGTGATTTTTTTATGACATCAACACATAGTTTCTCAAGATGCGGATACTCAAACTTGTCAAACATGACCCTCAGTTTTTCCACATTCTCGTCTTTCTGTTTTGCTTTGCCAAAAAGTCCCATATGGCTTGTTAGATATAGGGTCATTTAAAAACTCTAGAATTAATTCCCAATGTACAATAAAATATAACAAATGAGCCCGTCTTGCAGATTTCCATCAAGAACAAAAGATCCAGCCCATTTCAAGTAAGATTTTAAAGCTGTATTTTGTTATAATACCATGGAAAAAGCATACATACTGATTGGCTGCGAGCTTGGTGCAGAAGGCGAGATAGTAGAGAAGATAAAACACATGGATAAGGTAAAGGACGCAAGAGTTGTCTATGGCGATTATGATATCGTTGTTGAAGCAGAGGCAGGTACTGATGTCCAGCTGGATAACCTAATTACAAAGAAGATACGAAAGATGGAAAAAGTCAGGTCGACTATGACCTTGGGCGTCGTAAGCTAATTCCAATTCCAAACACAATAATTCCCGTACCTGCTGCAGCTATTACTCCGCCGTTTACAATCCATTTAGGATTAGAGTACATAAAAGACGAATGCGGTCCTACAATCGAATTTCCCTGTAAAAAGAAGAGTATGCCAAAGGCTGCAATGATTACACCTATCCCTATCAGTGGAATCCCTACACTGCGTGCTTTAGAAAGCTTTCCTCTACTCCTCATGTAAAAATATGCGATAGCAACTGCCGCAATTGCGACGCCAATTATGATTGTACTAGTAGGCATTACTGGTTCACAGGGTTACTACTATTAAGCGGTGATAATCGTAGCAAATCCAAATTTAAGAACGAAAAGGCAACAATGATTTCACCTATTCCTATCAATGGAACTCCTACTCGCATGGTATCATACAGTACACTAGCAATAAAAGGTAAAATGAGTTGATAAAAAAGGCAAAATCATTTGGATTTCCTTCTTTAATGAGATTTCATAAAATAAATCTAAGATTGGACGAGTGGGGACCTGACCTATTGGAGCTTAGACACAAGAGAAACTGGTTTGACATCAGCATCTTTGTCGGAGCAGCTGCGCTTTCCATACTGATTTCTCTAGTATATGGAGATGTCATTGACCAGGCTATCAAACAGTCACCAATCATTGTAGACTTTATGTTCATTCCGTCTTTTCTCATTGGTCTGCTTTATGGAATCAAGATGGCAGAACGTGTAATGTCCCCTACAGCACCCCGTAGTCCAATCAGGAGAGGAATAATCAAAATATTTTTGTTCATATTCATGATGGGTTCAATATTCACATCTGTTTCATTTGCACTTCATGGAGGAGCGCATCCCCCACAGGATTCCATTTTAAAAGAAGGAGTGGTAAAATGGATAAACGAATTCGTCCAAGCAAATGGAGGACTGACATTTCTAATAGTATCAAGTATTACCATGATGGCTGCTGCAACTAAGCGTATAGTTGGAATGGACGGTTTTCTAAGTAGAGTTTTCACATTTGTTGGAACATATATTTTCTTTACAATGATTGCCCTGAGTCTAACACATAGTGACCCTACTCATTCGCAGGTGTACTTGTATGCGTGTTACCAAGCGGGAATAGTGGGTGGAATATTTTACCAGATTAACAAGTTTACTACGCGCTCAAACATGTGGGAAGACTATAACAATGGATACTAAGGTTCTGTAATACTAGATCTTGTGGTATCGCATAGTCAGAAACAAGATTCCAAAAGATGCCACCATTATCATTGGAGCAATTCCGGAAAACTCTGGCATGTATGTTGTTCCTGTTATGTCAGTTCTCACATTACCGATTTGGTTAAATTTCAAGATTACAGTTGTGAGATTTGCGTTCTTCAATACGATGGGGTAAAGTTGTGTTCCGTTCTGATAAACAGTATAGTTTCCTCCAATGAGGTTATTTGGTATCTCTATTTCTGCAATGTTTCCAGCGTGGGAACTGTTGCCAAGAAATGTCAGCGTCTTGGTGTTGTTGTTAAATGTTACATTTTGCATGTCATAGTTTGAGGTAGTGTTTACTGTAAAGACATACTGATTTGCCTGTATTGGCCAGCCCCATTTTATTCCAGGATGTTTATTTTCAAGGCCTGGAAATTTTAATGTTGAACCAAAGGCTTGTGTTGAAAATAATACCGATGATGCCACTAGAACAAGTACAAGCGTCAAGAAAAGAGCCGTCTTCAATTCTTCAAACCAGAGATTTTGCCGCGCATTTCCTTGTCAGTAGATATTCTTGGGTGCGACGGATCAACCAATATGATTTCATACCACAGATAGACACCGTCTTGGTAAAGATAGTATGAACCGAGAAGTTTCATGTTGGGAAATCTTTCTAAAACTCTGCGTTCTGCCACTCTTTGCATGCTAAGTGCTGGCTTTATTCGTAGTACACCAAGATGTTTTGGCCTTCTTCCTGCAACAGGTCTCTTTTTGCGCATGTTTCCTCTTCCCACGCGCATCCTTACTACTGCTATACCCTGCTTTGCCTTGTATCCAAGTTGTCTTGCCTTTTGCAATCTGCTTGGCCTGTCAATTCTTTCCAGGGCGTGCTGCTTTCTCCATTCCACAGCCTTTGCTCTAAGCTCAGGTGAATTTTCTTTCCACATCTTGAGCCATACCTGTTCTTGGTGACCTACCATATACCCCGCACTACTAAATTCCCCCTTAATATTCTGTTAGAACAACCCAGCATACCAAGCTTCAAAACCCTATTATGAAATTGAATTGTTGCAGATTCTATGAAGTTTGTAGCAATGTTAGTAATCGTAACGGCAGTAACATTTCTGGGCTTGATTGGTGTATCATATGCTTCACCTGAGATATCGGTTGCTACAAACAAGCCAGTTTACCAATATGGCGATAGCCTTTCTTTTTCAGTTACAGTCTCTAACGTTACAGGAGATATGGCGGTTTTAGAGATTGTAGATCAGTCAAACCAATCATCATCGCCAATTGACATGATAATTACAAAGCCTGTCTCAAATATCACAGCTCCAGTTCCATTTTATAAAACAACTTTTGCCCCCGGCACTTATTTTGTCAAGATCCAGTATTCGGGCTCCAATGCAACGACAAGTTTTCAACTTGTGGACGCTGGAGATATTGTAATTCCCCCACAGTTCAAAGAGGTAGCAAGTTCTTGGGCTCAGAACCAGACATCTAACAAGTTATTTGGAGAGAATATTTTCTATCTTGTCAATTCAGGTACAATCAAGATAGACGGTTACCACGACCAAAACATGACAGCAATTCCATCATGGTTCAAAAATGACGCACTTTGGTGGTCAAACGGCTCTATTTCAGACAATGATTTTGGGCATGTAGTACAATATCTTTTGGAATCCAAAATGATGATAGTCTAGTAGCTCTTTACAGTCTTACTTGGTCTTTTTCTTGCAGCACTTGCAATTATAATTATTACAACAATAGATATGGCTCCAATTACTGCGCAGTCAATTGGACTCAGTTTTATGGTTGCATTTGGAATATATGGTATCGTGAAAACAATGTTTCCTCCTGTATTTTCTTTAGATTGATTTTCCTGTGTCATATTTAGCTGTGTTTTGGACAGAACTCCAGATGATGGCGTTGTTGAATTTTGGACGCCAGTGTATGGAGGTGTCTTCTGCACAGGAGTGGTATAGTTATACGTCGGGGGGGCGGGTGCGGTTTGCTGTACTGGATTTGAAGACAGTGATTGAGTTACACCTCCGTTTGGTCCAGGTGTCACGATAAAAGTCCCAATTATCTCAATTTGTTTATTGTCAGGAGTGAGTTGCAGAGAGATGGTTCTTGTGGTTGCAGTTGGAATCTTTTCTTCCATATTTGCCAGTGTTCCGTCAACTACAGCAATAAATGGAATGTCACTGTTACCTTGTTTTGAATCAAGTAGAGCACGAGGTATTGTCAGGTCAAGGGATGCATTTGGACTTGATACCTGTACTGATACAGTAAGCTCGTCGTATGTCAGATTTGGTTCAATGTCCTGTATCTTGACACCATTTGCGTTATAGTTTATCTGATATGTATTACCAAAAATAACTGGAAACGAGCCTGTGTCAGCAAGGATAGGATATAGTGGAAAGAATAAGAGTAATGCAGACACTGCGAGTGCTAGGCGTACCAAGTCTAGATTACGCCACGAAGAATCATTATTATCTTTTCTGCTATAACATTTGCAGCTAAAGCCTGAGCTTCTCTTGTCTGGGCTCCTATGTGAGGGGTACAGATTACGTTTGGTAGAGTGGCAAGCTTGTTTCCAACAGCAGGCTCTTTCTCAAATACATCTAACGCCGCTCCTGCAATCTTTCCTTCCTTTAGTGCATCGTAAAGGGCATCTTCGTCAATTATCTCACCCCGTGATGTATTGATAATACAAGTTGTCTTTTTCATAGTGGACAGCCTCTGCGCATTTACAAGGTGATGTGTTTCTGGAGTAAATGGGACATGAAATGAGATGTAATCTGCACTTGACAGCAATGTATCAAGATCTGCCTTGATTAGTCCCACTTCCCTTGAGAATTCGTCTGGTATAGGAACCACATCAAAGCCTATAATATTCATGTTCATAGCCTTTGCATGTCTTGCAAGTTTCTTTCCAATGTTGCCTAGCCCGACTATTCCAAGATATTTGCCAGAAAGTTCACTGCCCATCAATTCCTTCTTTAGCCATTTTCCATTTCGTATCTCTCTGTCTGCTCTTGATATCTCTCTTGCAAGTGATAACATCAACCCCAAGACAAGTTCGGCAACTGCATTCATTGCACCTTCAACTGCATTGATAACCCGTATGCCCTTTGCCTTTGCAGCATCAACATCTATATTGTCAAGGCCCACTCCAACTCGCGCAATTATTTTGCACTTGTCGGCTTTATCAATCAGGTCTTTTGTTAGCTTGGTCCTGCTTCGCACTATGACAATTTCATAGTTACCAATTTTTTCCTTTATCTGCTCTGGTGTAATCTCTGGTTCGTATGTAATTTTCAAACCATTTTTTTGCAAAATTTCATTTAATATTTTATCAACTTGATCACAGATGAGAACTGTTTGGTTCATGCTCATGAAAGAAAACCACTATGTACAGAATATAATCATTGTGTGATACCAGAATAAAAAAGGAAAAAGTTGGGATTAATGGACTTATTGTCCAGACATACCGGACGTACCGGTCATGTTTAGTTGGGCAGCACGATCGTTTGTGCATTCACAGTGGACAAATGTCTGCTGTGCAATGCTTGTGTCAGGTACGCTCGAGACTGGAGGTACAGCATCCGATGGATTTGGAGCTGGACTTGCCTGAGCTAACTGGACTGCAGCTGCACCACTAAAGATTGCAGCATAGTCATGATTGACTATCACATATGCTCCTGGTTCGTCATAGACTACATCGATGATTGCATCTTGTGAACCACCAATGTTCCATGTCTGAGTGCCCATTGCTTGTACCATGTTGCCTTGTGTAACTCTGTCCATTTGTCCGCCCACAATGTGGAAGAATAATGGCATGTTACCTTGGTTCACTACGAAGTATCGTATGTGTTGACCAACTGGTAGAATTAACGGGGCAGCTTCATTTTGACCGCCAGCACCCTTCCATACCTTTGTTATAACTGGATCATAGCCAAATGGCTTGCCGTTGATTACAGTCCAAGTCGTATTGTGTAAGAACATTGCAGCTTGGTTGTAAGATCCGTCTGAATTGAGGTATAGTTGGTTGAATTGCAAAGTGAACTCGTATGCGGCTGGGTCAACTAAAGTATTGTTTAGTACGACTTGGCCGGCTTGTGTCTCAGTTCTCTGGATTAGGAGTTTGTGATATCCGTTGAGTGGATCAACGATTGTCATTCCGTACATTCCGGAAAGAACATGTTGGTCCATTCCAATAACACCTACACCTTCACAGTGATACTTGAAGGCACCTGGAGTATTTGCAATGTATGCGTATGTGTTTGACTTGCCTGGCATCACAGCGCCAAAGTTTGGCACTGCTGAGATTCTAGCGGCGTGCATATCAAGGCTGTGACCTGTCAGCTCAGTTGATGGTACATTTAGTGTAACTTCGACTACATCGCCTTGTGTTACTCTAATTGTTGGACCAGGAACTTGGCCGTCAAAAGTCATTGCTTTGTACATCTGTCCACCAGGAATTGGTAGACTGACGCTTTCTGCGGTCAGGGTAATCTCATGAACGGTTCGACCATTTGCTTTTTCAGTTGCAACTTGATCTAGTGGAATTGCATCCGCTCCGACCATATTGAATACCAGACCACCGACGCTCTGTACATCTTTTGCAGTGACAGAATCAATTGTCTGTGGTGTGACTTTGTCAATTGTAGCTGGTGATACGCTTTGTGCGTTACCAGATACTACCTGTGTGTTTGAATATGTGCTACCGAACAGAAAGCTGGCCACTGCTACTACTGCAACAATGGACAGTATGCTGTATCGTTTATTCATCATCTCGAATTTTGCTTATAAGTATATTAACCTATTGGGTTTTTGCGCCAAAATAAGTGGGAACTTACAATCGTTACTTGATACATTTTTGTAATTTTTCAAATGCGAATGAATATTAGGAATTTTAATTGTATGATGCACGTGGAATACAGAACAGAGAGAGATTCGCTAGGAGAAGTAAAGATTCCCGCAGATGCATATTATGGCGCCTTTACATCACGGGCAATCAACCAGTACCACGTAACTGGACTCAGGCCTCACATCAATTTGATAATGGCTTTTGTGATGATCAAAAGATCAGCTGCAGTTGCCAACATGAAGACTCGTTCAATAGATGCAAAGCGCGGCAATGCCATTGTCAAGGCATGCGACAAAATATTGACAGGAAAATTTCTTGAACAGTTTCTTGTAGAGCCAATCAATTCTGGCGCTGGCACAGCATTTAACATGAATACAAACGAGGTCATTTCAAATGTAGCTTTAGAAATTCTTGGAGAAAAGAAAGGAAATGACAAAGTCCTACATCCTAATGATCATGTAAACATGTCACAGTCAAGCAATGACACATTTCCAACTGCCATTCATGTGGCAATACTTTTCAACATAAAACAAGTCATCCCCGTACTGGATGATCTTATAAAAACAATAACAAAAAAAGCAAGAGAGTTTGCAGGA
>JBARDK010000042.1:0-4097 GCA_049795075.1 Nitrosotalea sp.
GCTACAGACAGGGCAAAACATATATTATTGTTGTTTGTCAGTTGCATTAGTTAAGCGATATGGTCGATAAGAAATTTATTGTAGCTGCAATTGGTGTGATAGTTGCACTTGGAGCAGTTGGACCATCATTTGCACAAATGTTCCAACATGCAGAAGCTCACGGTGTACAAGCACAGCTGCAAAGTCGTTTTGTTAGGATAGACGATGAGACGTGGTCTAAACAATCTGTCCAAACAGGCGATACTCTGACAGACTCTGGTAAGTTTACGAGTCTCGTAAACAGAGATCTCCGAGGCTGGTACACAGTATACGGTGACTCTCCTAACGCAGGTAACAGATGGGAGATCGTCGCAAGAGATCCACCTGGAAACGTAATCACGATTCCAGCAAACGGAGTGGTTCCATACAAGCTCACAATTAGAGCTCTAGAACCAGCAGTATATCACATGCATACACAGCTCAACATTGCAAGCATCGGTCCAGGTCTTGGTCCAGGACAAACAATAGTCGTAACAGGCGACCCAATCGTAAAGCCAATTCCATATACAAACATTGTATATCAATCAATAATAATTGGAGTCGGTTATGCGGTTACATTTGCAACAAGACCTTGGCAAGTGATTTAAAAAAATCACCCCCTCTCTTTTCATTTTCTTAAGTCCCCACTAGTCAGAGATTTTGCTTATCCGAATAAGCCCTTATTTGCACGATTAAACTCTAGAGTCCACTTTCTGACATAGTATACCGGCACTCCAACTGTTATGGGCAAAGCGATTACCATTCCAACAGGCCAAGATATCACCAGATTGATGATCAAAGCAATAAAGAAAATCATAACCTCTACTATAATTCCATAAAACAGTTTTCTAATTCTATAAAACGCAATTATTTGTGAAATAAAACTTGGAATTAATGCCAGAACTAGTTGGCTTTTGAGACTAACTCTTTTAGTGTTACCATCATTGTTTGAACTCACGGCAAATCTCTTGTCTTTGCCATACTAATTCCTGCCTATTTAGGTAAACAAGAGAAGCTCACAATGCTCAGTTTTTAGATGCCAGCCGCTTTACAGTTTCTTTAAAGTTATTCATAGGTACAATTTTCACCGTACTTATGGATGAGATCCCAGTAACGATACAAAGTTGTTCTATGTCATGTGCACTTTTTGCATCCAAGATAATTATCCACTCATGTTCAAGTACTGACATGTAAAATGCAACAACCTTTAATACATTGAATTTCTTCATGTTCATTTTCATTTTGTCTTGAATTTCCAAGAAAATTTTCTTGCTTCGTGTGTTGTTCAAGGGACATGATTCCGGACTGTGTACAGCAAAAATACCAAACAGCACATTTGGTTTTTAGATAATCGTTTAATTAAACTTTCAACTTAGATGTTCGGCATCAAAATGATTGAAATATCAATACTTGATTGACAGGTCATCAAAATAGGCTCCAGTATCATCCTTAGTCCATAATCCAACTTGGCCTGTTAGATAGTATTGGTTGTTGGCTTTGATTATCTCTACACCATCCAACCAACCACCTATGCCCTGTGATGATATAGTAGCTTCCAAGGTATGCCACTCTCCCACACTAATTTGAGCATGAGCTTCGTAATTACAAATTAGGAATTCAGTGTCAGATTTACATAGTGAGATTCTATTATTTATCGGGTCTAGCACCAGAACAAAATAATGACTTGGATCCATAAAGCGGACTACTAGGCCTGCCTGTTCCACAGCGTGGCCTGGAAGTATCTTAATTTTCACGTTTATTTCTGCATCAGACACTACAGGAGAATCTGGCATTATTTGCATGTGATAGCCCGAGCTGTTCACTGTAGGTAAGGCTGCCAGTACATTAGGTTGTGATGGTGCAGAATCATCAGACTTTACTATCCAGAATCCTTGGGGAGAATCTAATTGAAAAGCTGTATAGTCTGCAGGTATCGTATTATTTTGATAAGAATCGAAATTCCAGTCTTTGGAATGTGTATAATTGAAGCCATTTAATGCATTATAAAGTGCAAACGTTACTCCTATTGCTGTAATAATTGCAAAAAGTGCATATCTTCGTTTTCTGCTAAAATGAAATGCTTGATCTTTAGACAAATAATATCAAGAATACTCCTAATGTGGTTGATATAAACAAACCTAATTCATAAAAAAATTTTTTAAATGATAGTAAAAGTTTGAAATTTTTATTTGCGTCGTCTTGGTTTTTGTTTTGACTTCCATCTATCATATCCCCATCGTGTTATAGCAAATACGCCAAGTGAGAAAAAGAATCCTCCCACAAACATGAAGATTGGAGTTCGCGTATAAAACGACCATAAAAATCCTAATATTCCACTTACAAATTGCAAGCCGCAAAATGCTAGCCATCTATCTACCATAGCTTGAGTCTAAGCCCCCACCTTTTTACCGTTTCTAAAATCAATACAAATTCATCTCGTTATGTATCATATTTTAGTTAATAGAAATAAACAGAAAAATAAAGGGGTTCTTGAAAGCGCTACTCCGCAAACTGCGAGTATGCCCTTTCTCCTACTTGTGCCAAGTCTAAGCCTATCTCTTCTTCTTTTGGCGTTACTCTTACACCACCAGGCCAAATTGCATCTTGTATTCTCCATATGATGTATGTAATACCAAATGACCACGCTGCTCCGAATCCTGCACCTTCACAGTTTATCACAAACTGCATTGGGTTTCCGAAGAATAGTCCATTGTGACCATACGGATTGATTCGTGTTTCGCTGAACGCGCCTGTCAAAAGAGCACCAACTACACCGCCCATTCCGTGTACACCCCAAGTATCTAGGGCATCGTCTATTCTTGCTCTGTTCTTTATCAGAACACAATAGAAGCAGACGGTTGCGCATGCAAAGCCTACAATAATTGATGCCCATGTACCTATGTATCCAGACGCTGGCGTAATTGCCACAAGTCCGGCTACTGCTCCGTTACAAGCACCAATCGCACTGGCTTTCCCTGTGTGAGCCCAAGCCAAAAACATCCACCAAATTGCTGCAACAGCTGTTGCAAGGTTTGTGTTTTGGAAGGCTTGTGTTTCAAGGAAACCTGCAAATCCTGCACTTCCTGGGTTGAAACCGAACCAACCGAACCAGAGGAGTATAGCACCTAACATGATCAGCGGAATTGAATGAGGTTCAAATGGAGCCTTTCCATAACCTATTCTACGTCCAAGGAACATTGCTGCAGCTAATCCAGCAAAACCTGATGTAATGTGGATGACTGTACCTCCTGCAAAGTCTTCTGTTCCTATTTTTGCTAACCAACCTACCGAGGTACCCTGACTTCCAAGTGACCAATTTGCATGTCCAACAAAGTCATAGATGAATGTGGTCCATAGTACGATGTGTATTAGGAATGCACTCATCTTCACTCTATCAGCATATCCTGCTATTGCTAGCGCAGGAGTGATAGCAGCGAACATGAGCTGGAACATCACATAGGCCAAATGTGGAATTGTTGGTGCATAAACATCAGCTGGAGCATTATGGAAGACGTTATTGAGTCCAACCCAATCCAAGTTTCCAATGAAACCATATGGATCTGCGGATGGACCGAACATTATTGAGTAGCCCCAAATGACCCACTGAACGCTGACAATTGAATATACCATGAAGTTTTGTAAGATTACCATGAGTGCATGTTTTCTTCGTGACAAGCCACCATATAGGAAACCGACACCTCCTGGAGTCATAATCATGACGAAGGAAGCTGCGGCGTACATGAAGGTCGTGTCTCCTGTATCAATACATGGAGCTTCACTACCACCAAAGGTTCCGTTGCCTGGTGGTGTCATTGCTTGACCACAGTGAATTTCATTTGTCTTTTGTGGATTGGCTAGAGCGCCAATCGGACCAAATTGTGCATTGGCCTCTTGCATTGCAGTGAATCCTGACATTGTAACAACCAATGTTGCCAGGGCAAAAACGATAGGCCATTTGTGCTTAGATAGTATCTGTAATGGCATTCTCGAGATTGTTTCCGACATCTTTTCGTAGAGAAGTTTCCCGTCTATAAAAGGTATTTTATCCTAAAAAATTATTTTTATGATATAATCAGAAC